>JAISOY010000121.1 GCA_031275285.1 Bacteroidales bacterium
TTAAAAATGGAAGGGTGTTTTTATTTTAGCATATACAGACACCATACCAAACATACAACAATAAAAAAACCCGGTAATCACCGGGTTTTTTTCCTGTAAAGCCTCTTATCATAATTGAATCAATTCAACTTTAACTGCTTGGGGACCTCTTTTTCCATCAGTAACGTCAAAACTAACGTCCTGACCTTGTTCAAGGGTCTTAAATCCATCTTTCTCAATACCAGAATAGTGTACGAAAACGTCAGTCCCTTCTTCTGATTGAATGAATCCGTAACCTTTCCCGGAGTCAAACCATTTTACTTTGCCTTTCATGTTAAAAAAATTATTTGTTAAAAACGCAAACATACAGTTTTTTTTGATAATTCCTAATTTTTTTATTAAAAAGTATCATATTTATACAATAAAAATTGTAAGAGGGTAATTAAAATTGAGAAAATACAAACAGTGTATAAGAATATGGAGCTATTTCATACTTCAGATGACTCTTTTTTCGTAAATTTTTCTCTACCGGTACGATCATTTCCGGTTTTTCGGGAGTATTGACGTCTGTAAGGCTTCCCGATAGGGTAATAGTTTTGACTTTTTTAATTTTGTCCATATATTTTATTCTCAAGTTGATAGGTGTAGATTCTTTTCCGGTATTTGCTATATGTACCACCAGTTGGCTTCCATCTTCATTCCTTGTGGCAGTAATATCTAATACATCCATCTCCTCACTATTCGTTTGGCTGTGTACAAGTAATGGCTGATGGTATTGCGAAGCTATTTGCTGTGCATAATAAGGAGGCATTCCCCATACCTGGGAAGGGGTGAAAAATATTTGTCCCTGATCCCAGCCATTATCATTTTGTTGATAAGGTTGAAGGGCATTTGCTGCACATGAGGCAAGAACAAAACCACCCATTCTGCGTATGGCATTTTGGAGGGTTACATGTCCCAATGCCCTTTGCATGTTATGCGTATTACCATTTTCTTCAAAAATAACACACTTCATGGTTGTTTCAGGATTCCATTGCAGGAATAGCTGCTGCATCCTTTTCAATTCATTTTCAACATTTTTTCCTGATGTTAGTTGATCAGCCCAGGGATGATAATCCCAATATTCGGCTTTTCCATCCAAGGCTTTAAAAACCCTCTCCATATTCGGGGATTCCGGACGCCACCATGCCGTATTAATTAAAGATACAGAAGGATCTTTTCCTTTGATCGCATCATATAGGAGATTAAACCGCTCTACATAATGATCATATTGGTCTGTCCTGTCTCCGTCAAACAGGACTTCCTCGTTTCCAATACCAATATATTTAATGCGATAAGGCTCGGGATGTCCGTTTTCTGCTCGTTTTCTTCCCCATTCAGATGTCGCCGAACCATTCAGGTATTCTATCATGTCAGCCATATCCTCAGGTGTTTCTTCTATATTAATGGCAAAGGAGGGCGTAAAACCGGCAGTTTCACAAAACTTTAAAAATTCTTCTATGCCAAAGCCATTTGTAGAATAATGATACCAATGACCCCTGTATGGAGGGCGCCGGTCCGGGTCACCTATCATCTTTTTAAATCTGTATTCCGGAGCATTGATCATTGTTCCTCCATATCGGAGGAATGTAAGTTTTTGATTGATCATAGCCTGTGCTATATCATTCCGGAATGGAAGCCCTTTAAACTGGTCTTTTCCTGTTGTCATTAATGTGACTTGGTCTATCCACAGTTTTCCGGGCTGGTTTATATAAACGGAAAATCTTGCATTAGTATCGTCCGTATCGGGAACTAAATCAAATGAGTATTTTTCCCAATGATCGGTTATATTTACTATTTCTTGCCTAGCATATTCTTTAGTCCCGTAGGAGTTTTGTAGGGCTATTATGACATTACCTTTTAAATCAGGGCTTTTCAAGTAAAGACGTCCCTGAAATCTTTGCCCGTTCCTGACAGCTATTCCCCACCTGTTCAGTCCAGCATTACTTATCCCAACGATACCATTGCCAGAAGCCAGACCGATAACTTGTGCATATTGTCCATTGTATGCATCTTTAGCATCATGCATATAAAAAGGCTTCACATTTCCGGTGAGAATAGTATCCCATTGGTAACTTACTGAAAATAACTGTTTTGGTTTAAATGATAATGTCTGGGAAATATTTCCTGTTGTTATTTTTATGTTTCTGAATATCACGTCGGAATACCATGTACGTAAGGATACTCTACCTTTCCTGAGGGAAGGATCATTATTCTTGTAAATAAATATTTGTTGATCATTCAGGAATACCAAAATATGCTTATCGGTCATTATCGCTTTTAGATGATTCCATTTTGCAGGATTGCAGTTTACCTCAATATCCCTGATATGTTCGTAATTATTTTTATGTTTACCAAATACCACCTTTTTCCCGGTTGCACTTAAACTAATTTCATATCCATAAAAGTTATCCGCACCATTACGTGCGTCTTCTACATATACCAATATTCCTGCATTACCATCACCTTTTCCTGAGAACATTATTTCTGCTTCGACAGAACCATTCTCCAAGACTACCCGATCATAGACTAATTTTGCTCCAGGATGGGACTGTACAGATATTTCACCATTTATGCTTCTCCAGGATCCTTCATATACTGAAAAACCATCAAATGCCATATCAGGAACAGGCTCTTCAAAACTTTCCCCAAAAATTTTCTGATCATATAATCCTCCGTATATTTCATGATTCACATCTTCTATACATGATCCATAAAGCCATGGTGTGATCTTATGTTCCACTTTTGAGGCATCAACCAATATGGTTGTGCCTGTTTTTTCACTACAAGATGAGAAAAATAAGGTTATCAGGAAAGAGGTATAAATCAGAATTAATGAAGTAAAGTATTGCCTATCCATAAGATTTGGTCATTTATAACTGGATAATTTTATATCCAATTTTTTGAATTGTATAGAAAAAATACTGATAACAAAGCTAATATTTTTCGGATATTCCATAAACACTATTTTATATTCCCGTAAATATGCAAGTAAAATAGTATTATTCAATACATATTTCTATCTGGCCAAACCTATTTTAAAAAAATCAATATATTGTCTATTTATTTTTTAATTTTAAACCTTCGTTGTAGTTTATCATATAGTTTTTATCTTTGCAGGCTGAAATTTTCCGTTTTGGAAGAATGTGATTTAATAAAATTGAACTTAAAATAACAAACTTATACATAATTAGAGATGACCGGTTCCCGAAAAAATCTACTGGTTCAACGAACTGAATTATACACCGATCCTCAAGATGTCAAAGCAATGGGACTTTATCCTTATTTTAGGGTAATAGAGTCTGATCAGGATACCGAAGTGATCGTAAACGGCAAAAAAGTGCTGATGTTTGGTTCAAACAGTTACTTAGGGCTCACCAACCATCCAAAAATAAAAGAGGCTGCAAAGGCCGCTATTGATAAATATGGAACTGGTTGTGCCGGATCCAGGTTTCTTAACGGAACATTGGATCTGCATCTTAGCCTTGAACGTAAATTGGCTGATTTTGTAGGAAAAGATGCTGCCATTGTTTATAGTACTGGTTTTCAGGTGAACATTGGCGTTGTTCCGGCATTTACCGGACGTAATGATTATATCATTATCGATGAATTAAACCATGCATCTATCATTGAAGGAAGCCGTTTGTCTTTTTCAAAGGTTTTGAAATACAAGCACAACGACATGGATTCGTTGGAAAAAGTGCTTCAGCGGTGTGAACCGGACAAGATGAAACTAATCGTTGTTGATGGAATTTTCAGCATGGATGGCGATATTGCGGACCTTCCACAGATAATACATCTTTCTGAAAAGTACAATGGTACAGTAATGGTTGATGATGCTCATTCATTGGGTGTTATTGGAAAAGAGGGGCGTGGAACTTCATCTCATTTCGGACTGACGGACCGTACAGACCTGATTATGGGTACATTCAGTAAATCTTTAGCATCTATCGGTGGATTTATAGCCAGCGATGAGGCAACCATCAATTTTTTGCAGCATCACTCCCGTACATTAATTTTCAGTGCAAGTATTTCTCCTGCAGCTGCAGCAAGTGTTAGTGCTGCATTAGATATTATCCAGGCAGAGCCGGAGCGTATTCAACATCTATGGGAAATTACCCATTATACCATAAAGAATTTACGGGAAGCCGGATTTGATCTCGGACATACACAGACGCCAATTATTCCTTTGATGATCCGCGATAACATGAAAACATTCAAACTTACCAAGCATTTGCTGGATGATGGTATCTTTATAAATCCGGTACTTTCTCCTGCAGTAGCTAATGACAGCACGTTAATACGTTTATCATTAATGGCTACCCATACATATGATCAGGTAAATATGGCTATCGAAAAGCTGATAAAAGCGGGTAAATCCCTGGATGTTATCTAGTAATTATAATTTGTAATGGGTATAACCATACATGAAGTCATCTCAAAAAAAGATTTAAAGCGTTTTATCAGGTTTCCATTTAAACTATACGCTTCATCTGAATTTTGGGTTCCTCCATTGATTGAAGGAGAAATACAGACTCTACATAAAGATAAAAATCCGGCATTTGATTATTGCGAAGCCAAATATTGGTTAGCATATAAGGATAATGAGATCGTCGGACGGATTGCCGGTATTGTCAATCATCGTTCCATAGATAAGTGGGGTGTCAGGTTGGTACGAATAGGATGGGTAGATTTTATCGATGACTATGATGTTTCGGGCGCTCTTTTTGCCGAGGTGGAAAAATGGGCTAAAGAACGTGGTATGGAAGGTACCCATGGCCCGTTGGGTTTCACTGATATGGATAATGAAGGTCTTTTAGTTGAAGGATTTGATAAATTACCGACAATTGCCAATATCTATAACTATCCTTATTATGTTGATCATTTTGAAAAGTATGGATATTCAAAAGTAGAAGATTGGATACAATATGTATTTAATGCTTCCCAGCCAATACCCGATAAAGTACAACGGCTCAATACCCTGATCATGCAAAAATATAACCTGAAAGTACTTAAATTTGCATCTGTTCAGGAAATTTTACCACGTGCCAAAGAAGTTTTTGAGGTACTTAATGCCTCTTTTGCTAATTTATATGGCTTTGTTGCTCTTACCGAAAAAGAGATTGACTATTATGTAAAGAAATATTTTAGTTTTATCAAACCTGAATATGTTTGCTTTGTTGCCGATGTCACTGATAAGATTATCGGATTTGGAATTAGTATGCCCTCGTTATCTAAGGCTATGCAAAAGTCTAAGGGAAACCTATTTCCTTTCGGATTTTTTTATATATTGAATGCATTGAGGAAAAACGATACCATAGATCTGTATTTAAATGGAGTTCTGCCTGAATGGCAAAATAAAGGCGTACATTCATTATATTATTCGGAAATGAATAAGGCGTATATTCGAAACAATATAGGAATAGCGATCTCTAATCCACAACTTGAAAGTAATGTTAATGCTGTTTCAGCATGGAAAAGTTATGAAAAGGAATTATATGCCAGGCGGCGTTGCTATCGTAAGTTAATTTCTTAGTATTTCCTGTTTAATATTTCACTGGCGATTATTGCTTTGCGAATATCAAAATCGAATTCCTCATGGGAGGATGCATCAGATTCAGATACTGATACTTCTTCCGATACAGGTGAATAAATCATCTTCTCTTCTTCCGAAATATTTATTTGGTTATTTTCCAGATAATTATCCGTTTTTCCTTCCGGAATTATTTCTAATGATTGGGCTTCTTCTTCAAAATAAGGAATATATTCTTTTGCCTGAGGTTCTACTTCCTGAAACATTCTTTTTAATACCTCTTCCAAATGCTGTGGAGATGAAGATTCCTGCCCCACTTCTTCAAAGTCATCCTCATCTCCTGCTAGTTCATCAGAAGTTGGAAGGTGCTGTTTTTGTGCTTCTTGCTTTTTTCCTTTTATATATTTTTCAATACCTCCGGCAAATACCAGCACGAGCAGTATAATAAAATATAAAAAATCACCAATATCGGCTTTAAACATTGTCGATTATTTTAGAAAAAATGTGGTGTTGCTTGATTGTATAAACTATTGCCTCTGCTGCCATTCGAATATCCTATTTTTGCTCCGACTGTGATGTTTGGGGTTATCTTATAATCGACTCCTAAATGCATGGCTTCTTTGGGAAGCCGGAATGGTGTTGCCTGATTAAATGGTCCCGATGAGGTAATATATTTCATGGCAGACCCGTTGATACTCCATTTCTCATTCAACAAATAAACACCTTCAGTAAAAACATAGGCAGCTATAACCGGACCAGTACGTCTTTGTGTGGATTCGGAAGCTGGTTTGGGCGAAAGTAAACTATTATATTGTAAAATAGTTACCCCGGCATTTACAAATAGACGGGGAGTGGCGTGAAAACTGATTTTTGGCGCAATGAAATTTCCGGATCCTACACCCGGCATGATCATAAAACCAGCATTTACAGATGCACCGGAAAAATGAGGTTTAAAATTTGATTGAAGCGGAAGTAATTCTTCTTCCGTTTGCGCTGATAATCCCACTATCCATAAACAGACGCCAGCGAA
>JAISOY010000122.1 GCA_031275285.1 Bacteroidales bacterium
GATCATAATAATATCCTCAACGATGAAAATGGTAGCCAAAAGAGTCAGGTAACGCCTTGACTTCCCATGTTTTCTTCGCCCAAAAATCACTGATCTATACCAATTTATTTTATCAGATAAACCCATATTCTTTTAAACGGAAATGAATAAATAAAGAATCTCTACTATTATCTTTCCTGTGGATACTACCTTCATTTTCCAGATAGTTTGATGAAAAAATACAACAATGTATATACGATTTTTCACCAGGCAAAGTTTCAATGCCAGGTTCCAAAAGTACTTTCAAAAATAATAGATCAAAATACATAAATAAAAATTATTTAATAGCAGAAACACCTATAATCATCTGGTAATCTTCATCTTTCTCATCCAGCTTTTTCCTTTCCGGAAAATCTTCAACCACTAATCCCTGAAGAAATCCACTAGCGGCAAGACTATTACCCATCGTAACTACACCAACTTTAGAAAATCCGGCATTTTTGAAAAGTCTGGATATCGACTTATCGGTAAAACGCCAATAGTCGCCCCACCGGTCCATATCGTAACGGGATATCTGGGATATGCCACCTACCGTTGCCAATACGATACCACCCGGCTTCAGGAGTTGGAAAGATCCTTTAATAGCTTTCTGGACATCAAAGATAAAATTATAGGTCTGGGTACAGATAAAACAATCGTAACGATCGACAGGTAAATTTTCAAGGTTTGTTAAATCGCCGATAATGGTTGAATTGGTCTCCTTTCCGTCATAGTGCATGGTTTCAAATACCGGTTCTTTTGACGAAGAATAATCGGCAAATTTCCTGGAATAGGTATCTTCAGCTATCTCCAGTATTCTCCCTTTGATATGCTTTTTGTTCTTTTTAAGGAACTTTTCAATATAATATCTGTCAATCGGCAATCCCCTGTCGGTTCCGAATTCGGAACTAACAGGAACTGTTCGACTCAAATCATTGAAATACACTTTTTTATGCAATCCAAATGTTAATTTAAATACTCGTAAGAACTTCAGGTAGTGATGCTTCATAACTCAATTCTATCTCTTTTATTCAATTCAACGTAAGCTATTATCTTTTTTTCCTTAACTTCTCTTTAACCAACAAATACAAAAAAATGGTATTGGTAACAAAATATCTTTTCCACAGCCGTCCGGGCTCCTGTAATAACCGGTATAGCCATTCCAGTCCACATTTCTGCATCCAGCGGGGTGCACGCGATTGCATGCCGACCATTACAGGAAGCGCCCCTCCTATTCCTACCAGCAACGCATTGACCCGTTCATGAACGGAGGCCATCCATTTTTCCTGTTTGGGACAACCCAATGCAACAAAAACCAGCTTTGCTCCGGAAGAATTGATCCGGTGAATCATTTCATCTGTTTCTTCTGGTGTAAGTGCACGGAACGGCGGACTTAAAAACTCAACAGATGGAATACCCGGATAATGCTCTTTGAGGAATTCTCCGGTCTTCAATAACACGTCTTCGGTACCTCCATAAAAAAGGACCGGGATATTTTGTTGTGAAGCCAATGAAAGTAAATCCGGCAATAAATCCATGCCGGCGACACGATCCTGTTTGATCCCATACAACCATTTCAAAGCCCAGGTCAACGGCAATCCGTCGGGAGTGGTAATGGTGGAACGATTCACCACATCGGCAAAGTTTTTATCCTTATAGGCTTCTACAAGCATATGCACATTGGCCACACATACATAACCGCCCTGTAAGTCATTTCCCAACTGCATCATCTTTTCACAGAAAAGAGAATAAGGTCCGGTTGAGACATCAATGCTGATGAGTGGTTGTTTTTGCATGGAACTATTTTTATTCGTCACTATATCGAACTTTTTTTAAAATTTTCCGGTAGAAATCTACGATTCCTTTGTTCTTTTTCAGTTTCTTCTTCAGGGAAAATGTAAGCGATTTAACGCCTGATACAATTCCGGAAGGAATGGCATGCAAACCATAAGCTGCTTGTCCCCGGAATATCTTTACGGCATATAAGTCGTACATCTGGCAGTGAAGCCTGTGTTTGTATTCCGATTCGCCCCACATCAGGTGTGCATATTTCTTTTGGTGTTCGATCAGGTACTGGATGGTATTGATGAGTGCAGTTTGTCCGATACTATATTTCTGGTATGAATCGTCATGGGCCACTACATGTATGAAAGCACGTTTACCGATTACCGAGCAAATGGTACCGCCAATAATGGTCTCATTATCATAACACAAACATAACAATCCGTTTATACGGGCATACCGGTACATTTTTTCACAGTCGGTATCATCAATTCCCGGTTTTTTTCCTTTGGTTTTCATCCGTTCCCTGTTCAAGTTTACAATTGCAGAAACCTGCTCGTATGTAATATCTTCATTTTCTATGAAAGAAATGCTGAAACCGGGCATTTCTTTAGCAATCCTGTTTTTATAATACCTGAAATACTGCCTGGTTTTCTTGCTCAATGATTTCATATATACATCCACAGAATCCGGTAATTCCAGAATAGAATCATCCAGAACTTTAGTATAGATGGTTTTCGGATTTTTCTTATCTGCCAGGAAAAGGTATGGAAAAACAATTTCTTTTATATTTCCGAATTCGTTAAATAAAGTATTGCATACCGTTTTTATTTCCGGTGTGGTTAACCTGATACATTCATTCAGGATAGTGATGACTTTCTCACTTCCGGCATATTTGAACAGGAGAAGATGTTTCAATTCTTTATCGTCGGATACCAGTAGTTTGAAACAACTATCTTCTGTGATGGAAGGATGGTTGATGTTCAGGAACGCCAGATCGGAATTGGGGGTTTCATATAAAGTGATGAGTTGACCATTCAAATTCTCAATTGTCGATTTTTCGTCCATCATCAGGCATTTTAACCCGGTATCCTTGTCAATAAACAATTTTTCCACGATGATTACCTACTTTATTTGATGAAAAGCTTGCAGGCTTTCCGGTATACTTTCTTTAATGTTTTGTTATTTTCCAGTCTTTTCCTGACTGATGACTTGAGTGACTTGCCGAACACCCGTATTCCGATTGAAGTTTTGCCTATCATGTAAGCGCCTTTCTTACGGTATACCGTTATATCGTACAGATCATGGTTTTTACATAAAAACCGGTATTTATAATCGTATTCGCCCCAAAACAGGTGAAAATGTTTTACATTTTTCCCGATCAGGTACTGGACAGTATTAACCAGGGCAACTTGTCCCGTATTGTATTTGTTGTATTGATTATCATGTGCAATCACATGCAGGTAAGCATGTTCACCGATGATGGTATTGATGGTACCGCCGATGATCTCTTCGTCAACAGTACATAAACACAGCATTCCGTTGATTTGTGCATATTGGTAGATATACTCCTGCTGTATCTCATCAATACCCGATTTTTTTCCTTTGCTTTTCATCCGGTCCCTGTTCATATCCACGATCCGGGCAATCTGCCCGGATTTAATATCCTCGCCTTCTTGAAATGAGATATTGAACCCGGGAAAATCTTTCTGGATACGGTTTTGGTAATACTTTACATGTTTCCGTGTTTGGGTGCCCAATGATTTCATGTAAACATCCATCGATGCTGGTAAATCCATAATAGCATCGTACAAGGTCTTTTCATAGACCGTCATTTCTATCTTTCCCGTACAATCAAGAAACAGGGTTTGGAATATTACTTTCCCAACGGTTGAAAACTCATAAAAAATAACATTGCTGATATATTTTATTTCCAGGGAAGAAATAGTAAAACTGGTATTCAGGATGGTGACAGAAGACTCGTTACCTTCGTATTTGAACAACAGCAGTTGTTTCAATGCATTGTCTTCATATATGAACAACTTACGACAATTCTCCTGACTGATCGAATGGTCATACATGTTCAAATATACCATATCCGAATGCGGCGTCTGATATAATGTCTTTAGCTTTGTTTCCAAATCATCGACCCGGGATTTTTCATCCAGCAGGGTATACGTCATTTTGGATGTATCATCAAAAACCTTTATGTCTTTTTTATCTGTCATATCCAACAATTCTCAATTACTACCTGTTATTATCCGGCTCAGGATACCGGTAAAGTTCTGTTCAAAAACCGGCAGGGTGAACTTTTCTTCAAAAAGCTGCCTTCCGTATAACCCCATTTCGGTACTTTTATCCGGATGTTCCATCAAACTGACCATAGCTGCGATTAATTCTTCAACATTTTTGGGTGGAACAATAAAACCAGACTTCCCATGCTCCACAATGCTTGGAATTCCCCCTACATCAGTGGTGATACAGGGTAATGAATATTCCATGGCTTCTATCAGTACCAGACTTAAAGCTTCATTGAATGAAGGAAATACAAAAGCGTCAGCCGACCGAAAAAACGACTCTTTTTCTTCACCGTATTTTGCTCCGTAAGCATGGACTTCATCCTCCAATCCAAATTCTTTTACTTTTTCAGTAAAAGCAGATTCCGTTATATCATACCATTGTCCTACATACCGGCATTGGAAAGTATATCCTTTGTTTTTCAGGACAGCACACGCTTCCAACAGCGTCCAAACTCCTTTGTCCTTCATCATGTTGGATAGAAAGAAAAAATTGAAAGGCTGATGAGTACCGTCTCTTTCCATAGGTTGCGTTACTGTTTCCGGAATACCGTTAGGACATATATAAATGTTTTGTTTGTTGATGTATGGCCGGAATTCGGCTACTAGTTGCTCTGCAAGGAAGATTACATGAATGTTTTTGAAAAAGCGGCGGAACAGGAATTTATTGTACCGTTTATTATCAAAAGATGGTTCTCCTTTGTTGTGGAAATGCACCACAATCTTTGCTTTCAGTAATTTTAGGATAAAAATGGTCATAAAATCACGATAGAAGGCAAAGCCCCTCGAGGAAGCCGTAAAATAACATAGATCCGGTTTTATTTTCCGGTATATTTTAATAAGGCGGAAATGAAAGGATATCAGGAATGTGAATTTCTTCAGTTTAAATTGGTTGATATCATCCAACGATGTTGTGTTTGATGGTTTCAGGTAATAACCATCAAAAGAATCATTGATCAATTGGCTATCATGTATGTATTTTCCCACCATGGCCGCCCCGTGAACAGGAGGAGGCATATGCATGATGAACAAAATTTTAGGTTTATTCATTAATGTACCTGTTTTTTTCCTATCTTTTTCCTAACTTTCTTTTTCAGCCCGATCATCCTGATCCGTATAAATTCTTTCCGCTCTGCCAGCATTTTTTTTCTGGAAGGATCTAACTTTACAGGAAGTTTTACCGGCCATTTTATACTACCGAAAGAAAGATGTTTGTATGGATCGACATCTCCCTTTTCATAGTGTTCCCCACCGATTTCGATTCCGGCATTGATGGATAAATTGACATTTGATGTCAAACAGAGTCCCTTGTTCACCAATACGGAAAAAAACCATCGGGTATCCCATGATCCGTGTTTGGGATCCCGGTAATCCTTATTCCAGAAAACAAGCATGTAACAGGCATAAAGGAACCCGAAATTTTTTACCAGTTTCCTGAATTTATACTCCGGCCATTTTTCCATGCTCATATCCATTTTTTGCCAGGCCCTGCGCCAGGAAGCCCATCCCCAGATGTAGCAACCATTAGTAAAGACCAACTGGTCGGCACGTTTCAGGTTGGGTGTATGGTTCTGGGCCGTAACCAGCATTACTTTTTCTTCGTCTTTGTAATGTGGCAACATGCTTTCACACAATGTATAGAAATCGGAATGTATGATACAATCATCTTCAATGATGATCCCGTATTCTTCGTTTGAGAAAAACCAGCTAATGGCGCCTGAAACGGCCTGGGTACAACCAAGGTTTTCATCCCGGAAAAGAGTGATGACCTCACAATCCCAATCAACCATATTCAATACGCTTCGCCGGGTATTTTCGCATAATTCGAATTCGCCGGGTTTATTTGCCCTGGGACCATCTGCAGCAATATACAGTTTTTCAGGACGATATTCTTTTATAGACTCCATTGATTTCAGGGAAACTTCTTCCCTTGAAAAAATCACAAACAGCACAGGAACCTTCTTCATATATTATTTTCTACGTTTAGAAAAATTTATTGTTGTAAAATTTATTTGTTTCTGTCTTTCCATAAAACAGGCATTAACGCCCTTAAATGATTGGTCAGGAAATGGAAACATGCCATCCCTAATCCCTGATGCCTTCTTTCATACTTAAAAAATTCAAAGGGATGATTACCCAATGGGGTATATAACAACTTGAACCGTTTCAGGACAGGCGTTTTTGGGTCACACCAGGCGGCAAAAGTTTCATGTTCGTCACAAGTGCCTAAAATATGAGGTGCAACAATCGAACTGATGCCTCGTTTCCCGGCGCGAAGCCCGTAATCGAAATCCCCCAGTGCATGGCGGAAAAACGGGTCGTTGGTGCCAAGTTTGGAGAATATTCCTCTGGGAACCAGCACAATATTTCCGTGAAAGTAATCGCAATGTTGCTTTTTATCTCCAGGAATGACCAATGTATCTTTAAAAATACGTCCTCCGTAAGTAATTTCGCTTTCATCGTTCACTGCACATGTCGAACCGCAGATAATACTTTGGTGGGATTCGCTTTCAGAACAGACTAACAGTTCCCGGATGGCTTCCGGAAACAGGATGGTATCATCGTTCAGCCACAGGAAAAAGTCATAATCGTTATGATCAGCGGCGGTAGTCCA
Organism: Bacteroidales bacterium; assembly: GCA_031275285.1. Classification (NCBI taxonomy): domain Bacteria; kingdom Pseudomonadati; phylum Bacteroidota; class Bacteroidia; order Bacteroidales; species Bacteroidales bacterium. The sequence continues at coordinate 6,712 of JAISOY010000122.1, forward strand.
TGCCAGATGCATTCCGCGGTTCCAGAAAAGACTACCGTCTCCCTGTATTATTTTTACCTGAGAGAATTGCTCCTTCACGGCTTCAGGAGTTCCATCGGTACAGCCATCATCTACCAGAAATACATCGAGCCTGTAATCTTCAGGCAGATCGCACAAAAATAAGGCTTTCAGACATGCCAGTGTCTGTTCCTTACGGTTATGAACGGTCAATAACGCGGCGATAGACTTCATGGATTCTTCCGGTATAATTTGAAAATTTCGGTGGCATTTTTTTTCATATCAAAATGGGACGACACCAACTTTAATGCATTATCTGTCAGCTTTTTTTGATGCTCTTTGTTTTCATATAACCATATGATCCCATTAGCCAGGCTGGTAGGATCCTGCTCGACCAGTAAGGTACACTCCATTTCGTTATTGAAATCGCGTAATCCGGGAGAGTTGTACAGTATCTCAGGAATTCCGCATGCCATGGTTTCAATGGCAGTTATTGAAACGCCTTCAACCACACTTGTCATCAGGTAAATATCGGAAGCAATCAGGTATTTTCGGATATCCGTCTGGTTACCGCAAAATCGTACATGGCCGGATATATCTGACTGATTGACCAATTCCTGTTCTTCGGACAAGGTAGTGCCTTCCCCCAGATGCAAATAGATGGTGTCGGGATACTTTGCAACGACTTCCGGCAACGCATTGATGATCTCCCAATGACGCTTTATCGGGCTGCATCCACCTATCGAAATCAGGACCAGTGTACCGGGATCTATGCCCAATTCACGCCTGAAAATCTCTCTTTCTCCTTCACGGGCAGGATAATACCGGTTGCTATTGTACCAGTTATATATTTTGATCGAATCGTTCTTATAATAATTTTTTTCCTGTGCGTAAACAGAATCACCTATGGTCTGGAATACGCAACGGAAAATCCTCTTCGATACCCACCTTTGCAGGCGATGATACCAGCGTGTTAGTTTCCGGGAATAAAATACACTGTGAAAAGTATATACTGATCTGCATCCGGCCATCCATGCGCAGAACGCCATGGAAAACAGGTTAGTGTGTATATGGACGACATTGTACCTATTTTTTTTAAGGAACCGGATGAATTGAAAACAATAGCTGATACTTTTGAAACGGGAGGAAGGATATGGTTTATGGAATACTTCATATCCTGCCTGTTCAAATAAAGATGCGCAAACACCCAGGTTTTTGTTACTGTTGACGACGGATAGTTCGCAACCCAAATCCTGAAACACAGGAGCGGCAGCAATATACATGACTTCTGCCCCTGAGAACTTTAATTCATCAAGGATATGTATTACTTTCATTTTTCAGTAACAGAATGATATACATTTAAAAGATCCGAAACAATCTTTTCTTTCGAATGACGCTCTATAGCAACGGAACGTCCTGTTTTTCCCAGTTCAACCAGTTTATCCGGATTTTGGTGTAAAGACTTTATCCAGTAACATAATTCGAAAGGAGCATTTGCCGGAACCAATAACCCGGTTTTTTCATGGGTAATTAATGATGGAATTCCTCCTACAAAAGTTCCGATTACAGGTACACCGACATATTGCGCCTCACAAAGTGAATTAGGTGAATTGTCTATATACGACGGATGAATATAAACGTGTGACTGGAGTAAATTATTGCATATCTGCCCGGCATCACATATTCCCAAATATTTAACATTCACTTCTTTGCTGTTTATGTTATATTGTTTTTCGAAAAAGCGTACAAAATTAGTCTTTTCATCGATACCAACAATCCTCCATTCAAAATCAATACCGGAATATTCCCGAAGTAATTTTGCTGTTTTCAGAATTACGTCCAATCCTTTGTAAACTGTTTTTGATAAAGTGGATACGAATACTAGTTTTTCCATAGAAGGAAGTTTCCATGGTCCGGCCTTTACAAATTCTTCACGCATCATTTCGCCAACATGGAAATATTGTGCACCAGGCGCCATCAGTTCTATAATCTGCGCATCCCATCCGGTTCGTCCGGTAGCATAATCCATACGTTTGAAAAGCGACCTTTCATTGTTCTGAAGTGCACGCATCTCGTCAGCTATAAAATTCTGGCCGTTATGTATGATCCATTCGTTTACCGAAAAGGTTTTCCACAAAAAAGAAAGACGATTTACCCCCTGAGGATAGAAAGCATTATAGGTCGGGTTGAGGAAGCCCTGCAGATGAATAATGACGGGGATTTCTGTATGCCCTAATAATCCGGCAAACGGTGATTCCACCCCGAATATCTGTATCACATCGGGTTTGAAATCTTCGATAATATCCAACATTTCCTGCCGGGGCATCTCAAAAGGTTTCCTTTTGTAGTTATACCAGTAATATGCCAGTTTCTGCAACAGATTCCTGCTTTTCCGGTACATGGGATAATAAGTTATTTTGCCCCGCTTTTCTTTGGGCGCCTTATATCCGTATATAAAAGCCATCCCCAACTCAATGGGCTTATCACCTTCCAACAACGCATCATGCAACGCATCAACCAATCCACTGCTACCATAACAGGCGACACTCAGATGACTATACCTGGTGGCTTCCGTCGTGAACCAAAGAACCCTCATTTATAATTATTTTTAACTGATATTCAACTAATTTTCCAGATGATAAATATTACATGCATTTATATAAAAGATTTTATCCACTACTTCTTTCGGAAGTTTCAGCCCTTTTATCTTTTCCGGCATACCGGCCAAAGTAGTTTCTTCTACAGGAATTTCAGATCCCGTAGCGAAAAACAACCAATCATCATGCCATACCGTGAAAAAGGAACTAAAGTTCTTTCGCGTAAATCGTTTATGCGCAAAAATATGATAAAATTTTGATCTTAATCCCAATAGAGAAAAAGTTAAATCCGAACCATACATGATCCTGTCCTGGTATTTCATAAAAAAATCGTACACTTTGCCGTGGTTTTTAACCGCCTGCAGGTGAATATGTCCCATCCGGCCGGAAATATCGATAGTGAAATGAGGGTATTGGTCGAAACGTTCAGCCACTTCATCCACATTCCATTCCAAACTGCCCAGATGTGCACCGATCAGATCCAGCTTGGGAAATTTGCCTAGTATGTCGTCACGCACGGCAATCTGTTCTTCATACGACGGTGCTTCCGGATGCAGGTGCATATGATACTCGGGATATCCCCGGTAATAATTCAGTTCACTGCGCATTGTGATCTGGTCATATGGCAACCAGCAATTACGAGGTTCCCCCAAATGTACAAGCATAGGTATTTTATTATTTTCCAGATAAGCGTATATAGGCATAAAAGCCGGATGGTTGGCCATCACATAATTTCCCTGTTCATCTTTTATGGACATACCTATATTTTTCCATATTTTGATTCCCTGTGCCCCTGACTTCATACACCTGTTAATCTGGCGGATGGTTTTTTCGGTAAAATCCATATCATTGAACCCGGAGGGATCAAAAGTCCCGATAAAATAAAACTGCGATGGATATTTCTTCTTTAATGTCCTGGATATGTTCAACTGTTCTTCTATGGAAAATCCGATATCAACATTGACCATCATCAATTTCACATTGATATCGGTAGCATATTTTATGTAGGTATCATCAAACACATTGTAATGCATATGTGCATCCATTTTAGGTGCCTTGATGAAGTCGTCCTTATGGTAAAAATCAAGCATTTTCATTTTGTGTTTTTTTTGTAAATATACTGAGCACCCACTCTTTCATTTCCGTATCATTCATTTGCCTGAACCGTTCAGAATACCCCATGGCAATCATCATCCACAGGGTAATATTCATGATGTCAAAGTCATTCATATCTTCTATCCACCCGAATGCCCACCTGAATGCAATAAATATGCCTAACAATTTCATCCATATACTGTTTGATCTGTATACGGCCAGATAAGAACTTCTCAAATATATCAAACCATAAAGAATTACCCCAATGAGTCCCAACCATGTGAATATATTGGTGTGGCATAATTCATTGGCCCATCTTTCGTATCTGGCTGTCCGTAATTCTTCTGCCTGGTAAGCCCCGAAAGCCCAGGAATCATTCCCTCGTGCAGGTGTACGCCCCTGCCATACATAATGATGGCGAAGGGCTGATCTGATCACCTCTTCATAGATAAAAGTACGGGTATCTCCCGAAAGATCTTCTTCCAGTTCTTCGCTTCCGGTATACTCATAGTCCGCACCGGTATCGGCCATAGCCCTGAAAGGATTAAATACCCCGGAAATCCCCAATACCAATAAGATTATCGGAACAATATAACAAAGCCAATGTGCAAGATTCAGAATACGGGGAGTAATGTATTTGGATAACAGGTAAGCCACGCTGACAAGCAATGCTATCGCGGCTTTAATCACTTGGCTTCTGGCCCCAAAATCGGCAAACATCATCAATAACAACAACAGGATAAAAATAATCCTCCACTTTTTGGTCAGGATAGGAAGAAAACAGGCTATTAACAATACCGGCGCAATATAATAATGATAGAAATCCCGACGAAGATACCATATAAAGAATACGGCAAAGAGCGGTAATGCTATCTTAAACCAGATTTTCAAAGTTCTATGTAAAATCTCAGGGATGGAAAATACATACACAAATATAGGTAATGACAGGCAAAAAGCACCACTGATCAATTGTTTATATTCCCAATAATTCTCTGCTACAAAGACCCCCCTTATAACACCTATGATCATCCATACAAGATACGGAACAATAATATAATAATCTTTCCGGTTACCCGGATCAAAATACATCCATTTGTTCCACAACACACTCACGATAGTTGCAAAAGCCAGCATCCAATATATGGTTGTATTGCCGAATCCGGTATGTACCGAGATTACTGTGATCAATAAAATCAATACCGGAAGATATCCTATTTGTCTTATTTCTGCCATGAGAGCCTGCTTATATTTGGATCATTCTATAAACCAGTAATATTGTATACTTTCATTGCATTTTCATAAAAAACCTTATCTACCACTTTTTTTGGCAAATGTAATCCTTTGATGGTTTTCGGAATATCAGGAAGATTAAATCTCTCTGCTTTGACTGCCCTGTCGGAAGCCAGGAACAACCAATGATTTTCCCATGATTCATGTAATGCCCTGCATACAATTTTTCTATATATTCCCGGCAGGAAGAACCTGAAAATAGTAGCTAATTTGCTCCTACTTGTTTCCGATACCGTCCAATCCAGGCCATATATCAATCTATCCTGGTACTTGATAAAAAAATCGCGAATTTTCTTCCAATCTTGAAATGCTTGTAATTGCAGGTGGCTCATACGTGCAGACAGATCGACATAAAATTGGGGATATTTGTCAAAACGTTCAGCCACTTCATCCACATTCCATTCAAGGCTTCCGATATGTGCCCCGACAAATTTCATGTCCGGATATTGTTCCAACAGATGGTCGCGGGCAATAATCTGCTCTTCATAAGAAGGGACTTCCGGATGCTGGTACATATGATATTGCGGGTGATGTTTGTAATAACGAAGGTCACCTTCAGTAGTGATCTCTTCGTAAGGTAACCAACAATTACGGGGTTCGGCAAGATGTGTAAGCAATGTGATCCCTTCTTTTTCAAGATATTCAAAAATGGGAGCAAATACAGGATCATCTGCCATGACATATTTTTCGTCTTTATTCTTTAATACCATTCCGATATTCTTCCATATTTTGATCCCTCTGGCACCGGCATCCATACATTTTTTAACCTGCTCAATGGCTTCTTCTGCAAAATGGTCCGATTCAAATCCTGATGAATCGAAAGTACCTACAAAATCAATTGTACCGGGATGCTCCTTCCCCAAGGAAACAGCAATATCTAACTGTTTTTCAATAGGCATTGCCGTTTCAACATTGATGGTCAAAAGGTGCATATTGATGGATTCGGCATACTTCAATACGGTATCATTGAGCGTATTATAGTGAATATGCGCATCGGACTTACGTGCCTTGATAAAATCACCCGGCAGGTAATATGCCCGTCTTCTGGGACATAAATTTTTGATAAGATTTAATTTTTCCATATTATCAAATATTTCTGTTTAACTGGAGCTTTATTACCAGTAACAAGCTCCTTCTACTTTATCGGCATTTTCAGGTTTTTCACTTTCATTGGGTCTTGTCCAATACTCATTCATCAAACTGGTATAATCAAATTCATGACTGTAATCGGATGCTTCCCAACGATTCCCCCTGATACCGAATAACAACTGGAGTACACCGCCCAAATGTACGGCCTTTTTCCCCCTATCCTTTATATAAGCCGCAAGTGGAAAACCGTAGGCCCCACATCCTAACAGGCAAATATCAAAGTCGACTTTGTCGATTTCCGATTTCATATGTTCCAAAGCTTCGAACCAAGTCGGAAACTCCGGATTACCCCCCATGCTCTGAACTGCTTTTATGGTGCGTAATTGGAAATCGGGTAAAATACCAGCATTCTCAAATATCTTTTCCCTTTTCAAATATTGCGACTGAATGGTTTTGGCAAACGGATGTATCACCAACACTGTTTTTCCTTCTAATGCTTTCGTCCAAGGTCTGTCAGCCCTGAAGGGTTCTAAAAACAGACCGGGAATAAAAACAGCATTCTTCAACTCTTCCAGAAAATACCATTCATCTTCCAACCATGAACCCAACACATCTACTTTTACCGCATCACGGATCATCAATTCGCAGAATTGACTTATTCTTTCAGGTGTGGAAGGGAAAAAACCGGCATTGGACTGCATGTACTGCAATAATTTTTTATTCCACCACCAGTCAGGCGCATCGCCTTTTATGTATTTTTTCAGTGATGGCCTGCCGTTCCGGACACCAAGATAATTGACCATCGTAGCCAGCTCAAAAGCGCCAAAACGGGTAATCATACATGGCTTATCCGACATCAGGTATCGATATATCAAATCGCCGGCTGTTTGCGGATCGGATATTCGGAGAGTAATCGGATGATCTGCTCCAAATACTTTTCCGTACATGACTCTGATGGACTTGAGAATAAGTTGGGTAATGTTCACGATAACGGCAATTAGTGACGCAGATTCTTATTTACTTTTCCGATGGCTCTTGCCGGAACACCAGCAATGACGGTATTAGGTTCCGTGAATGATTTGTTGACCACAGCATTGGCGCCAATAGCACAACCGTCGGCAATATAGATATCTCCAATAATTTTTGCCCCCACCCCTATGTATACATTATCTCCAATAGTGGGTACTTTGTCGTCAAATCCGGCTTCGTTACCAATAACTACTCCTGTGTTGATGATACAGTTTGCTCCGACCTTGCCACCGGCCATGATGGTTCCTCTGTGAAGAATACGTAATCCGGGACCAAAGGTATATAGCCAGATTGTGTAACCAAGCCGTATCGATAATTTCTTGAAACGATAGGCATACCACAATTTTTTCAACTTGAAAAAAGGCGACCTGCTTTTTACAGCATACAAATATTCACACATTCTTAATGTTTTCTGGAATTTCCATATCACCGTTTCAGTCATGAATGGATTGAGCCCTTGTAATCCCTGATAATAATAATCCGAATTTACCTTTTTATCTTCTTCTAAAAAAGATAAATATGTTTTTTTGTCCTTGATCATTCTATCGAATCCTTTTGTTCAAGTCAATGGCTGCTCCCATGGCGGCATCCATATTATAATATTCCCATTCGGCAAATCGTCCCAGCAAGTATATGCCTTGTTGCTCCAGTATATCTTTCATGCCGTTGATAATTTTCCGGGTATCTGCGGTCTGAAGCGGATAGGTGTACTGTGTGTATTGATGGGTTATATATTCGGGCGCGTATGGTATCCTGCTGAGGTTTTCCAGAATAGCATCCTGTTCGATATAATCGGTAAATTCAATGGTGACGCTGGTGATTCCTTCCGAATTGTTGCTGGCAGCAAAATTTCCGGTACAGATAATCCGGTGCGAAAGATGCCTGCTATCCGGCATATATATCCAGCTATAAGGATTTTTATCTATTTTACACAACACGGATGTGGTTCCATGATATTCCAGTCCCGCAATTCTTTTTTTCAGATTGTCCGGAAACGAAACATCAGCAAGCATATCCGGCAAGTCTTTTATATTTCCGGAAAATATAATCAGATCAAACAGTTCACCATTAACTATCCAGCCTGCTTTTTCTTTACTGATACTTTTTATCTCCGTATCGTACACCATATTCAAGCCCTTTGCTAACCTGTCTGCCAGAAATTGTGAACCATTTGTTTTCGGATAATAAAAAGAGCTGTGCACCATCTTCATTTCCTTTTCTTTGCGGAAGTTATTATAGATGATCTCTTCTACAGTGGGCATAGGTAGTTTACCTTCAAGCCAGTCTAAAGGGACGTCGGACAAATTCCGTTTCCATATTTTTTCATTATACGGTTTAAAATACAATTCATACAATGTGTTTCCAAATCGAAACTTCAGGAATTCCTCAAAATTAGCAGGTTCCCGGTATCCGTTCTTTATAATGGAAACCAGATCACCGATGATCTTCATCTGCAAATCGCCTTCCATCTCATAAATGTGGTTCTCAATGGGATATCCGATGGGTTTTCCTAAAAATATGGAAGAGTTCCTGTTGGTTTTCACGAATTCCTGTTCCCGGTTAAAAAATTGCCAGAACCAATCCAACACATCATCCCGTCTCGAATTAAATACATGCCCACCCACCATATGGTACAGGTTTCCGTTGACACGTTTACACTTGATCAAACCTCCCGGTTGTGATGTGGTTTCAAACACTGTCACTTGATAACGGTCTTTCAGGCAGTGTGCCATCGAAAGACCTGAAATTCCACCTCCTATTATAGCTACTTTCTTCATATTGCTTCATTTAGTTTATTTACATCAAATGTCCCGTCATTTTCTACCAGAATCCATTTTCTATCATCTGGATAACTATGCCAGAAGTTCCGGGGACAAACCTTTATTGAATCGTTCATTAAAGCTGGTTTGTATGAAAAAGAACTTTTGCTGGAGATTAATAAATCGGCCCGGATTAAATGCAGAAAAGACGTATATTCATCCATATCCGAGCAAAAACGGACATTTCCATACTTTGAAAATTCCGCAAATTCTTCCGGTTTTCCAGTTGAAAACAAATAGATGCTTATTGGTTTTGAAACCTTAATATTTTCAAGTATCTGTACCAATACTTTTTCATAATAATCGTTGCTCAGCCAACGTAATGCCCGTACGGCTTCATCTTCTTCTATAGTTTTCCCGTCAATAACAACAGTTCGGCGCACATGAACTGCGATATTAAAATGTTCGGGATCATATACGATCCGGTCATTTCGGCGCGCCGGGGCTTCGTTGAATTTTCTTTTGATATCGTCTTTTACACCAAACTGATCTTTGTAATATTGATCCTGTTCGGCAACGAATACAATTCTCTTCCCTGCATACGACCGGATAATGGCTTTTACCCGTTTGATCTCTTCCGGTTTATCTTCGTCGAATAAAGGTAATTTCCTAACTTTATATCCTTCTTTTTTCAACTCATCCATCCTTTTTTCGCCAACACCAAATCCCAGAAATTCTTCCCATTTTTGTGTTGAAAAAGGGATGTGGGCAAATTTCAATCCGAATTGCCGGGCAAACCAATATCCGGCGATCCAGTTGGCCAACTGATGTCCGATACCTGCACCGGGATTGGGTCGTGCAGCAAAATAGCAGGTAGTATTTGCCACCTCCTTCTTTTTGGAAAATTTATAATGCCAATAACTCTTGTACAATCTGGGATAAATACGTTTATACCGGGTGCGTTCAACAAGAACTTCCCATGACCGGAACCTGGCTTTACGAATGAATTGTGAAACAGTCATATTTTATTTAAAAATATCATTAATCGTTTAAAGTATGTATGGGATGTCTTCTTGCCAGATCCAAGTAACTTCCGGACAATCCGTCTTTTACCAGCATCCATTTTTCTTTTAATCTGTTTTTGATGGTCCTGGAAGGATATTTATAATAACCCCTTTTATCGAAATCTACTTTATAATCAATCTGGTTTAAATATTCAATAGCATTATCCAGCCATTTACCCTGATGCAAACATCCGGCAGCATCATAGGGAATAGGTACTTCCGCTTCTGCTGCAAGGCATGTCAGTTTTATCTTCATTTTGTTGGCCCGTTTCGTTCCATACCATTCCGAGGTCCACGGGTTTTCATGTGGAAGTGCCATTTCACGCAATACCTTTTTTTTCCAAAAAGCAATCTGATAGGAAAACATATCACGGGAAGGAGGAACCACTTTCAGTATATCTTTCGATTCCGTGGGATTGAATTCCCTGTATTCCTGATGTCCCAGACAAAAAGAATCCAAATCTGAAGAAATGAAATAATCATAATATTCTTTTACTTTTAAATCATTTACTTTTCCCATGAAGATGTAATCGATCATCATGAATAGCAAATGATCCGAATCGATCCTGTCAAGTCCGGCACGAAAAACAGTCCCGAAATCGCCTAGCCTCCCCAACCGGGTACATACGATATTCAATCCTTCACTCTGGAAAGATCTTTCTTCTGTATTTAAATATATGATACCTTTATATTCGGGCCAGTTTAATTTGAACAAATCAAAAAATATCGGCCACAAATCAGCATACGAATCTGCTGAACTGATGAAAATGGGACAATCTTTCATTCTAAGATTTTCTTATAACTTTTATTTTTGAGATAACGATTACTAACATTTGTGAAATTTGCTCGCGCTCCATGCGATTAAGCCCGTAAACCCATACTATTCCAAGGAAAGCAACGGAACTGAATAATACCACTACACATAACCGCGCAAAGCCACTTTCCATGAATAACAAAGGTAATGATGCCGCAATAGCTGTAACAATAAGTGGAATGATACAACGCAACAAAACCCGGGTAAAATATTCCGTTACAGACATCTCGCATACTTTATGGGCGAAAAAGACAGTAATGAACAAAGATATAATGGCGGCCACAATAAAAATCAGATGAAGCGCATAGGGCGGAAACCCGTATTTATAGAAAAGATATCCAACCGGCAGGATAAACAATGTCAGCAGGGACTGCCAGATACTGAAATTCCGTATTTTGCCGACAGCGGCAATGGAGGATTCTATAGTGATATATAATTGTTCTATCAAAAAACGGATAAATAATAACTTACAAAAAATGACGGTGTACTCGGGTACATTTTTCAACCATATTTTAAGCACATATGGCATTTCCACATAAACCGGTACAAAAAAAAACATGAGCATAAAAAATGCTATTTTGCTACCTGTCATGGAGGCGGATAACATCGAGGAACGGGAACCTCGTCCTTCGTTTTTTGCGATTACCGGATTCAAGGCTTTCAACATAGTATTAGCGAAAACACCTAGTTGTCCACATATCTGGTTGGCGAGCCCCTGTGCTGCATTGATGATTGGTCCGAAGAACATATTCAAAACGATTCCCTGACCATAATTCGTTAATAAACTAACGGACGTTACCGTAAAATTCCATCCTGCAAATCCTGTCATTTCTTTCATCAATTCCTTATGAAAAAATTTTCTGGGCTTAAATACGCACTCTGCATAATTTTTATGACAATATATCCGCATAATCAACATTACCAAAAAAGATATGCATGCCATCAAAGCACCATAAACAATCAGTTTATCCGACATGGTGAAAACCACGATGATGGCTACGGTTAATTTCAATACAGATTCAATAATTCCGATAATGGCATAGTATAACATATTTTCATGAGCATTCAGTACAGCTTCGTAAGGCACGGTCATAATAGTGAACAACGTGCTTACCACCATGAAGAGGTATACTATTTTTGCCGCAAAAATCCGTTCCGGAGGGATATTCAATACCCCATTGAAGAAAAAGTATCCGGCGACCAACAAAATCAATCCAATCAGCAATGCAATAAAGAAATGAAGGACAACACTGACATTGAAAATACTTTTTTGCTTTTCCTTGTCCCCTTCGCCTTCGGCATATGACATAAATCGCTGGGTGGCGCTCGCCATGGCAACATTCAGAAAGCCCAGCATTGAAATGACTCCGCCTACAATATCAAAAATACCAAAATCACTTGCTCCCAAAGAATTTATCACCAGTCGTGTGGTAAACAAAGAAATGAACATGGTTATGCCCATTTTGGCATACAGGATACCTGTATTCAAAGCTACCCGTTGGGATGCAGATGTCGGTTGTTTAAACATGAGATATAACTACCTTCTATTTAATATCATCATACTTTACTCGCAAAATACTTCTCAGATGATGCATTCTGGACGGAGCCGTTCAGAAGTATAGTCATGTTTTTGAATTTTCCGTTGTGGTATATATTTTCGAGCTCGGGAATAATATAATGGTCGGAAAAATTTTCACGTATAACAAATATGTTCATATCCGAATACCTGCCTATAATTGTTGCATCTGTTACCGGATTGACAGGAACTCCATCGATGAATATATAATCATAATAAGTCTTCATAGCCTCCAGGAACGGTGTTAATTTACCATTCATCAATAATTCGACAGGATTTGCCGGTATTTTACCAATTGTGACCACATCGAATCCAGGATAAAAATAATTTTTATTGATGATGGATCCGACAGTAGCTGTTCCGTTCAGGTAATCAGTAATACCGGCTTTATCTGAAGAAACATACGTACTCAACGCTGCTTTCCGCATATCCAGATCCAGCGCGATTACTTTTTTCCCGGCTAAAGCAAAACACATGGCCAGATTCAAGGTCATGAATGTTTTTCCCACTCCGGCCTCATAAGAGGTAAACATAACTGTTTTTATGTTCTCCTGATCAAAAAAATCAATATTGGTACGTAAGGACCTGAAAGCTTCATTTACCATATCCCTGCTATTTTCCTTGACAAGCGGAGCTTTCATATTCGCTTTTTTACGTGCCTGGGAAGCCAGTGGAATAACCCCTAATAAAGGAACTGAAAGTTTTTTCAGGTCTTTTTTCCCTTGAATGGTGGTATTCATCATATCTTTTCCCCAGATTACGCTAGTGGGGAGTATCATCCCCAATACAAAAGCAACCGCCATAATCATTTTCTTTTTGGGACTGATCGGTCTGGAACTTCCCGTTGGAGGATTGATAACCCGTGTATTGGTAGTGGTCATTGCAAGTGACAACTCATTTTCTTCCCGTTTTTGAAGCAGGTATAAATATAACGACTCTTTGATCTTTTGCTCACGCTCAATGGAAATCAAATGTTTTTCCTGTCCGGGATTAGAGGCTATTTTCTGGGTCATTCTGGCATTTTGTGTTCGCAAGCTTGATAACTGCAGGTCAAGGGCTGAAACCAGATTGTCTATAGTACTGATAATAGATTGCATCATACCGTTAAGATCATTGTTCATATCCACAATCACAGGATTTCTTTCACTACTGTTAGCCAACAATTTGTTCCGCTGAAGCAATAATGCATTGTATTGTTCCAAGGAAGATTCCACAGCAGTATTGCTTAAACCGGTATTGGTCGGTAACAAGTCCAGGGTTTTGCTGCTTCTATCCAATGACTCCTTGATATTTTTAGCGATAGATAATTGATTACTCACCTCTACTACTTTTGCCGAATATTCACTGGATTCTTTCATATACAATGATGCTGCCGAACGCACATCTGTCAACAGATTCGAACTTTTATACTTCTGCAGGTTATCATCTATTCCTCCCAGTTCGTTTTCTATAAAAGGAAGCCGGTCATCAATGAATTTTGATGTATTTTCAGCAATCTGTCTTTTTTCCCTCAACCATTCTTCATTATAGACGGCAATGATAGTATTCAGAATATCATCTGCCCTTTGGATAGAGACATCAGTATAATTGAGATTGATGATGGTATTTTCTTTACTTGCCAAAGCTACACTTAAATTACCTGAAAACCCGGCAGTAGTACTTCTGATACTGCTTTGAGATACTTTTATAGGAACATTGTAATATGTACCGGAATAGAAAAAAGTAGGAGATATCTCTATATTTCCGATAGGAGTATTCACCATCTCGTTGAGTTTAGCTTTTTTACTTGTCGGTTCAAACTTCATAGCATTCTGTTCAAATCCGGAAAGAAGCAGCAAACTGTCTGGTAATAACTCCACATAAAAAGAAAAGAATTCCTGTTCCTGCATGCCTGAAGAAATGACTTTAATCGGCGAATGGGTATACAATTCCCTGTCTTTCAATCCATCCCGAATAGTATAGCTGATGTTCAGATTCAGGCGCTTAACCACTTCCTGCATCAAATGGGGAGATTTGAATGCTTCTACTTCATTATTCACGTTGGCAGCTGCTTTGAATGGATTTTTTTCACTGAAAGCCGCTGTTAAATCTGATGCATTGTCTTCTTTGATCAATACCGACGCACCTCGCATGTAATCAACCGGACGGGTTTGTATATATAAAAAAGCAATACTGCAACAGATGGCTACGGAAATAATATACCATGGCCAGTGACGGACATAACTTTTTATTAATTCTAATATTTGAAAATTTTCGTGTTTAGGCGTTAATTGACTTTCCATAAATTTTTTAAAGATTCTTTATTTAATGAACAGTACCAATATGGTGGCGAAAAGTGAAGCTATCGATACCCACACGCCTACCGATTTATTCTCGTTAATTCTCGATTGTCCTGCTCTCACTTTATTGGGTTCGACATATATGACATCATTTTGTTGCAGGTAATAGACCGGTGAAGTGAATAAATCTTTTGAACGCAAATCTACACGATAAGTATTCCTTAGATAATCCGTTTCACGTACTACCATAACATTTTCCCGGTTACCGTAAATGGTCATATCTCCTGCCATTCCAAGAGCTTCGAGTAATGTAATTTTATCATTGGTGATTTGGTAAGTACCCGGATTAGCTACTTCCCCTAAGATGGAAATCCTGAAATTCATGAACTCTGTTGTCACCACCGGATCTTTCAACAAGTCATCTTCTGTAAGTCTTTGCTTAATCATGTCGGATAATTGCAACCTTGTCAAACCAGCCACCTTTATTCTCCCTAATATAGGATAATCAATATAACCATACTGATCCACCGTGAACCCGAGTAATTTTTGAGACTCCCCTGCTGTAGGTGATGCACTTCCTGCAAAATAAGTGGTTAACGGTAGATTGAAAGATACCGACAGTTCGGGATTCTTACTGGTGATTACAATTGAAAGTATATCTTTCGGCTGAATGGTAATACCTTCGTTAGGAACCATTGCTTCAGATGTTCCGTCAACGGCATCCTGTAAATAGATCACTTTTTTAGATGTGTGGCATGAAAATAATATGCAACACAAAAACACAATAAATTTATATTTCATATAATAAACCTAATACTTTTGTGTACGAGAATAATAATTTATAATTAAGGTTCATACACCCCATTCTATTTTTTGGTAATGGAATAATCAAATTTTATTCCATTTTCATCAAACACAATTATATGTAATCTGCCTAATTCTAATGTATACGTATTATACGATAATAAAGGAAATAAGTTATAAAAAATAATTTATTGATTGATGGTTTTAAATATAGAAAAATAAATTTAACAGTAATACTGTCATTAGCATTCTTTAAAGAATATCAATGATTTCATTTAAAGAATTTGTCCCGGCAAAACAAAGCGGGAAAAACAAACAACAAACCAATACTATACTGTAATAAAGAACACCAAAAACAGTCAGTTTGTTTATTTCAACTTTAACTATTTAGCCAACAGCTTCTCTATTTGCTGGATGATGGCTTCTTTTTCCGCCGGAGGGTCCGCTTTTGTATTGACAACTTTACCATTACGATCAACTAACATATACACTGGAAAAGCTTTTGTATCAAAAGAAAAATTATATTCGACTCTGCGTTGCTGGTCGTCTGATATACGGTAATGAACAACATTTTCCCCAAACAACCCTATGTCCATAATGTAATTCTTCCATGTAATTTCGAGAGAGCTACTGACAAGATACATGAAAATCACATCTTTTCTTCTTAGTGTTTCTCGTAGGTCATTCATATATGCCATCTGGTCGCGACATGGTATGCACCATGTTCCTCAAAAATTCAAATAAATCACCTTACCTCTATAGGCTTCCAACATTAGTTGGAAAAGAAGACCGGGATTCATTTCTTTTAACCGGTAAGTACGAACATAACTGGCGGAAAACAAAACTTCAGGATCTTCAAAATCATAATCAAGTGGCAACATATTTCCAATATATCGTTGACCAAAGTCCCCGGTAAAGCGGATTTTATCCACTGTACTAGTATTACCGTATTGATCCACCAAAAAGGAATTGGTATAAAAGTAGATATCCGACCGTTTTTCTTTTTCATATAAAACACCCGCTTCCAGATAGATCGGTCCATTTGAATCATTTTCACCTGATAGCTTTATATCCGGATTAATTTGCACTTGTTTTTGGGCAAGCGTATCGGTAACTATAAAATAATTTTTTGAATGGACAGGAGCTCCTTCATACAAAAGTTGATGGTGTGATGCATTCAACGTGTTTCGGACAAGATTTTTGAAAAAATAACGGGATGATTGCGTATAAGTTTCGTTCCGTAATTTTTTTATTTTCTTATTATCAGTATCTAAATCTATAAAAAAAGAGGTACCTGAAAAATGGGATTGCGTGAAGTATTTATTGTCCAGAGAGGCATTACTAAAACTTACATCAAATTTAATTATATCGAATTGTATGCGATATCCTAAAGTTTATTTTCAATAATGAGGGGTTGATTTGAAACAGCAGATAAGTTTTTTGTATCCGAATCATAAAAAAAATGGATATCATCTTCGTTTAATATTTTACAGGATTTTCCTGCTTTATCCGTTCCTAAAAATTGTTCACGAAACACTTTTATTTTCTGCTCCCTGCTAAACAAATCTGCCTGTGTGACTTTCCATATAGGATCGACCTTCTTTTCCAGATATATTTTACCCAGGCCCTCTTCATATGGATTGGAAATAGATTTTAGCTGGTATGATGAATGCCTGAATATCAAGTTGGTATTAATCCTCGTTCCTACATATAATTCAAATTTCCCACTAGCATCGGTAGTCGTATGGAATAGTGTTCCGTCAAAGTATACTTCTACATTTGAGATAGGAAGCCCGGTTTTTAAATCATAGAGGTATCCTGAAAATATCTGAGCATATGAACAAGAAGCGACAAAAAACAGCCAAAGCAAGACAATATAGGGTTTCATAATATTTGTTTTTACAAAGATATTTATTTTTTCAACAGATCTGGACAATCCCCTCTTTTTCAGCCTGTGGGACTTTATTTTTATTAACAACACAATACGACCCTGGTCGATTAACATATAGATTAGCTTTTCCAGAAGATTCATGTTCAACAAAAACTGACGTTCGTTAGTTAATCGGTAATGAACAACTTTATTACAGCCGACTAAAATTCCCAGCTGTATTGATAGTAATTGTATTGAATGTCCCGTCAAAATTATACATGTACGCGTATTTAACAAGTAATTTGGCGACAAGATCATAAACGTATCCGTTAAATATTTGCTACATATGAGCAATTAAAAATAGCCATAAATAGGGGAATAATAATTTTCATAACATAATAAATCTTCGACCTTATCTATAAAGATTAAACTATATATTGAAAAATAAGATAATTAATCATCTTATTCCTATATTTGTCTACAGATAATTAATTTTAAAATCATGCTTGCAGACTTAATCAAAAAAAACAGGAGTTACCGTCGATTTTATCAGAATGAACCCGTCAGTGAAAAAGACCTGTACGATATGATTGATGCGGCACGGCTCAGCCCGTCGGCGCGAAATGCCCAATCCCTCTGTTATCAATTGTCGAACACGAAGGAATTAAATGACCGGATATACCCTACCCTTCGTTGGGCAGGATATCTGAAAGACTGGGATGGTCCGGAAGAAGGAGAACGTCCATCGGCATATATCATCATGATGAATAATGAAAAGATATCCACTAATTTCTTTTGTGACCATGGCATCGCTGCCATGTCAATTCTACTGACTGCAGTTGAAAAGGGCTATGGAGGATGTATTATCGGTGCATTTGAAAAAAAACACCTGGAAGAGATCTTACATGTCCCCGGTCATTGCTCGATATTACATGTTATAGCATTGGGAAAACCCAAAGAAACAGTCGTTATTGAAGCCGTAAAAGAAGATCAGGACATTAAATACTGGCGTGACGAACAAGGAGTACACCATGTTCCTAAACGCGCCTTGAAAGATATTATTTATTAACGCTGTATTTCGTATTCCATGAACCCTCACCAACCAGAACCTTTCATTATCACTATTTTCGGGGCATCAGGAGATCTATCCGCAAGAAAACTTTTACCCGCTCTCCTGTACCTGGAACACGACCGTTTATTACCTCACACTTATTGTATTCTGGGTGTGGGAAGAACTTCATTCAGCGACCAACAATTCCGGGAAAAAGCAGGCAATGCTTTAAAAGAACATGCCGCGACAGTAAATGCCACCGTCAGAAAAAAGTTTCTGAAACGGTTACATTACCATGTAATGAACACCTCGGATAGTAATGACTATATCGGGTTAAAACAAAAACTCACCGAACTGGACATATCCATCGGCTCATCGCGGAATTTCCTTTATTACCTGGCTACACCGCCTGTTTTATACCAAACCATTATTGGCTATTTATCCACCCAGGGACTCAACCGGGAAGAAAAACAGGGATGGAAACGTGTAATTATCGAAAAGCCGTTCGGCTACGACCTGAAAACAGCCCGGCAATTGAACAAGGAAATACTTAAGTCGTTTAAAGAAAATCAAATATACCGTATCGACCATTATCTGGGAAAAGAAACCGTACAGAATATCCTGGTTACCCGTTTTGCCAACAGTATCTTTGAGCCGGTATGGAACCGCCATTATATTGAACGGATTGAGATCACCTCTGCTGAGAGCATCGGAGTAGAAAACCGGGGTGGCTATTATGACAAAGCCGGTGCTGTCCGGGATATGATACAAAACCATCTTTTGCAGATATTAGGTATGATCGCCCTTGAGCCTCCTGTAAATGCGGAAGCCGATTCCATCCGTAACGAGACACTCAAGGTATTCCAATCGTTGAGGCCAATCTCTATTAAAGATATGGCTGACCAGGTGATCCGCGGACAATATCTGGCATCTACCATACAAGGAAAAAAAGTTGCTGCCTACCGGCAGGAAAAAGGAGTGGCTCCGGATTCACAAACAGAAACATTCGTAGCCATGAAACTCTTTGTCGACAATCCAAGATGGAAGGATGTCCCGTTTTTTATCCGGTATGGAAAAAGAATGCCTGTACGTGTCACAGAGGTGGTAGTCCGGTTCAAACCTGTGGCATATACCATTTTTGAACAGGGTCCGACTTCTGCACAGAACAACACGCTAATCATCCGGATTCAACCTGATGAAGGTATTTTACTAACTTTTGGATTAAAAACACCCGGGACTGGATTCGAGGTGTCCGAAAAAAGCCTTGATTTCCATTATTCTTCGTTGGAACAGACACGACTTAGTGAAGCTTATGAACGATTATTGCTTGATTGCGTTAAAGGAGATCAGACCTTGTATCTTCGTGGTGATGCTGTAGAAGCAACATGGAAATTCATTGATCCTGTACTGCAGGCATGGCAACATCATTCTATAAAACTCTATGGTTATCCTGCTGGAACATGGGGACCAAAAGAAGCGGATAAACTGATCGGAAAAGGAGCAACCTGGCGTTATCCCTGCAAGAACCTAACATCAGATACCGGATTCTGTCAATTATAACAAATACTTCCATGAACAATCTGGTTTGATATTTGTATATAATTATTGTACTTTTGAAGCGCACTGTACATGCGGTACAGCACGGATATTAAACAATTAAGTACCAATATCATACTTGATAATGAAACGAATTATTATTTTTTTTATATGTTTGTTCATGTTGGCTCCGGCAACGCTGCTGGCTCAACCAAAAATCACATTTGACAAAATAGTTCATGATTTTGGCAAGGTAAAAGAAGCCGACGGAGCAGCAGTGCATGATTTTACGTTCAAGAATACGGGAACGGCCCCATTGATCATCCAGAACGTTACTACCACCTGCGGATGTACCACACCTGAATGGACCAAACAACCCATCCCCCCCGGATCGGAAGGTTTCATCAAAGTTTCTTATGATGTAAGGGGAAGACCTGGTGCCATTGACAAAACTATTACCGTATCCTCCAATACCAAACCTGCCACAACCCATCTGCGTATCACCGGTGAAGTAAGTCCGGTAGACCGCCAACCTGCCGAAGCCTTCCGTTATACTGCCGGCGCACTCCGTATGGACAATTTGCATGTATCTTTCAGCCGGGTTTATTCGTACGAAAAACCGACACTGGTAGCTACAGCATATAATCCGGGAACCAATCCGGTTAAAATATCTTTTGTTCATCTGCCTAGTTACATCAAAGTTGACGTTAGTCCATCCACTATAAGAAAAGATGAAAAGGCCAGCATTAAAATTACATACGATGCAGCCGGCAAAAACGAGTGGGGTTTTGTCAGTGATCTCATCAGTATGATACAAAATGATGATACATCCAAAGAATATAAATTGACCATTACGGCCAACATTCAGGAAGACTTTTCTAAATGGACAAATAACCAGCTCCAGAATGCACCTTCTGCCCTACTTGAAAAAAGCGTCATAGAAGGGGAAAAAATAAAGAAAGGTGAAAAAGCCGAATACAAATTAAAAATGACCAATAACGGGAAAAGTAAATTGCTGATCCGTAAGGCCGAATCGACCAGTCAGCAGGTAAAAGTTACCGCTCCCAAGGAAATTGCTCCAGGTGCATCATCAGAACTGCTCATATCTTATGACACGACCGGACAAACAGGTTTGCAATCCAAAACGATATCAATCATCACCAACGATCCGAAAAACCCGAGCATCACAGTTCGCTTAAAAGTAGAAGTAATAGAATAACCGAACATGCAGATCAGCAGTCAACCTTTAGCAGACAGATTGAGACCTACCGGTCTCGACGACTATACCGGCCAAAAACATCTGGTAGGGGAAAAGGCTGTATTGCGTCGTATGATCGATTCCGGTAATGTTTCTTCTTTTATCTTGTGGGGACCTCCGGGAGTCGGAAAGACAACACTGGCGCAAATTGTTGCCAATCAGCTAAATCGACCTTTTTATATGCTTAGTGCGGTAAATTCAGGGGTAAAGGATGTACGTGAAACCATTGAAAGCGCAAAAAAACAACGTTTTTTCAATCACCCCTCCCCGATCCTGTTCATCGATGAAATTCACCGATTCAGCAAATCCCAGCAGGACTCTTTACTGGCTGCTGTGGAAAAGGGCTATGTGACGTTGATCGGTGCTACAACGGAAAATCCATCCTTCGAGGTCATCTCCCCGTTACTTTCCCGTTGCCAGGTCTACACACTCAAATCGCTGGAAAAAGATGACCTGTTGGAGATCATTGATCACGCCCTGAAAAAGGATTCATTGTTGAAAACGCTTCCCGTTAATCTGAAGGAAACCTCCGCATTATTGCGTATTTCAGGAGGTGATGCCCGTAAATTGCTCAATGCACTAGAGCTGGTAATTATGGCTGACCTCGATGCGGAAGGAAAAACATCTTCGGAAATTATCATTACAGACGACAAAGTCCTGGAAAGGATACAGCAAAACATCGCGATGTATGATAAAAACGGAGAGATGCATTACGACATTATTTCCGCATTTATCAAATCTGTGCGGGGTAGCGATCCTAATGCTGCCGTGTATTATCTTGCCCGGATGATCGAAGGTGGTGAAGATCCGCTCTTTATTGCCCGACGCCTGATCATACTGGCATCTGAAGATATAGGGCTGGCCAATCCGAATGCATTGCTGATGGCACAAAGCTGTTTCAGTGCCGTACATTCTATCGGTATGCCGGAAGGACGTATTGTGCTTTCTCAAACGACCATCTATTTGGCTACTTCACCCAAAAGCAATTCAGCCATAGAAGCCATTGACAGCGCCATGGCAAAAGTCCGGGAAACAGGAAACCTACCGGTTCCGCTCCACATAAGGAACGCACCTACCAAATTGATGAAACAACTGGGATATGCGAAAGATTATAAATATGCACACAGCTATTCCGGTAATTTTGTCGATCAGGAATTTCTTCCGCCGGAAATAGTGGGTACATCTTTTTACCATCCTTCCGACAATAGCCGGGAAAAAGAGATAAAAGCACGGATGGACCAGTTATGGAAAGGAAAATATTAGATATAGAACAAGTATCAACCATTGAATAAAAACAGAAATGAAACATTTTACTTTCGTATTAATAATGATGTTCGGATTCCAGTTGTTATATGCTCAAAACGATTTTACTGCTAAGGAATTCACCACATCTTCCAATGATATTTTAAAATACAGGGAATTACTGCCTGATAATTACAATCCGGAGAAACAATATCCATTGGTTTTATTTTTACACGGTGCGGGAGAAAGGGGAAACGACAATCAGGCACAACTCAGGCACGGAAGTATGATGTTTACCAATCCTGTGAACCAGGAAAAATATCCGGCCATCGTATTGTTTCCGCAATGTCCGGCTTCCTCCACATGGCCTTTTGAAAAAGCACCGGAAGGAAGTTGGAACAATTTCCCGAAAAACGATCCGATCTCCACCCCGTTGAATGCAGTAAAAGAGCTACTGGATCAATATCTTGAAATGAAATCTGTGGATAAAAAACGTATATATATCCTTGGTATTTCGATGGGAGGCATGGGAACATTTGACATGGTATGCCGTTATCCGGATATTTTCGCAGCAGCCATCCCTATTTGCGGTGGTGTAGCCACCGAACGGCTGGTAAAAGCCAAAGATGTAAAATTCCGGATTTACCACGGAGATGCAGATATGGTGGTCTCTGTTCACAATTCCCGGAATGCTTATAAAGAATTAAAAAAAGATGGTGCAAAAGTGGAATATATTGAATTTCCCGGATGTAACCATGATAGTTGGAATCCGGCATTCAACCGGTCTGATTTCCTCGAATGGCTATTCAAACAAAAAAAATAAAACCATTAGAAACTGAGTAGGATGGTTTTTCGGTATGAATTTATCGGATGACCTAAGATATTAAAACACGAAACGTTGAAGAAGATATACTACTTTTTTTGCATATTATTATGTATGCCCGTAAACGCCTTATGTGGTAAATCCGATAGTATACCGCCTAAAAGACTGTTTTTTATGGCTAATGTCCAACAGGGTAACCTTCTTTTTTCCCAGGGAACAGATGTCATCAAAAATTATTATGTAGGTCTTGAACTTCGTTTTGGTATACAAACAGATGACTATCAAAAAAACACTTTTGATGCTTCTTTCCGGTATCCCAAATATGGAATCGCCTATTACATGGGAAACATGAATGAAATCATCCTTGGAGACGAACATCAGGATGGCTTCGGTAAACCCTCTGCTTTATACGGTTTTTTTTCCAGCCCTATATTCCGTACCAAATGGTTTCAACTCAATTATGAATTTGGCATAGGCGTATCTTATAATTTCAAGACCTATGATCCGAGGCGACGGCCGTATAATACACTTATAGGCAGCAAAACAAACGGTTACATCAGCGCCAGCCTTGACGGGCAGATTTTATTACCGGGACATTCTAGCATTGGACTGGGAGGCAGTTTCCGGCACTTTTCCAACGGATCCATCCAAAAACCCAACAGCGGGATCAACCTGATCATGGCTACCGTATCTTATCAGTGGGGGCTATACAAGAACCGGGATAAAAGTTATACCCGGATACATGCCGATCCGGTCGAACCAACATTGGAATGGTATATATCTTGGGGAAATGCCGTTCGCATGCTGGATACCGACTTTGACCTTGATCATCCCAAGAACAGTAAAAGATGGTACTGTGCTACTGTCTCGACATCCATTCTGGCACATGTCAGCCACCGACGAAAGGTCGGACTGGGACTTGACTTTTTTTACTTCGATTGGGGAAGACACATCATTAATTATAGGGCGCATATAGACGGACGTAGGGAAAGGACCAGCATACACGACAATATGTCGATAGGTGTACATATAGCACATGAGGTGGCATACAAAAAATTCTGGGCAGTAACAAATGTCGGATTCTATCTGAATGAACGTGTCGGGGATATACCTTCCTCTCCTTTTATCTATGAGCGAATCGGTGTAAAATATCAGCTTACTGATCGTTTCTGCGTGGGTCTCTCTCTAAAAGCGCATCTGGTAAAAGCCGATTACCTGGCGCTGGAGATCGGATATTCTATAATTAAAAACAAGAAATTAAAGAAAAGAAGCTGAAACTACTTTCCAAATTTCGTAATATCACAAATAATACCCTGATCTATATCAATCATAAATTGATAAAAAATCCGGCATTAAGGATCCCTCTGTAACCAAAACCCAATTCCAGAAATCCTCCGATCCAACTACCAAACCTTAAACCTACCGGAGTGATTTGAAATGTAAAATAAGGTGTTGTATCCGAATCATTCTGACTCTTATCTGTATGGTCTTTATAGTCAAGATTATATAAGGTACCACCAACACCTGCCAAACCATACATGCGAAAATTTTTCTTACGTATGTAAACATAATCAGCTTCCAAGGCCAGTGTATAGTGTCGTTTATAAAATTTTCCTTCTTCCCTTCCATTTAAAATACCTTTACCTGTTGAATAGTCATACGCAAATAATCCACCCATACCGAGACGTTCTGTAAACCTGTACCTATAGCCCAAATGAATGGATCCTAAAGAATTGTCATCGTCCATTTTTATACCGGCAGGAAGACTAGAAATGATCATGTCCGAAAAGGTATTTAGTATCTCATTAGTATTCCATATCCCTATCCCTAATTCTAATTCATTTCGTCTATCCTGCGCCTGTAGATTTATACCCATCAAAAAGAATACAACCTGAAGTTGTAATAGTATTATTTTCCTATTCATAAAATTTAATTTTTAGTGAAATTTCTGTTACAAGTATATTTTTCAAATGTAAAAAACACGATTGAACCGGGTCGTTGTTCCTGTTAAGTATCTTTTTTATCTCTATTCAAGTCCATACAAAAGTACTACATTTTTTCCGGATAAGTAATAATATTAATCCGAAATACAAGCAAAACACGAGTAAATAAGGTAATCTCAACCTATTTTTATTTTTTCAGCACTGAAATAGAAGTTTCTCTTGAAATTTACTCGCAACAACCACTTTTCTATTTTTTATTTAGAATATTACAAAAACTGATTATCAATCCGTAAAAACACGAATAATATGTAAAATATAAACATCCTGTTATTCCTGATAATAAACCCGCTTTACCCGGGGAGCAATCCTGGTTAATACTTCATACGGAATGGTCTGCATCTGTCCTGCAATTTCCTTCAGGGGATAATCTTCTCCAAAAATAGTGACAGTATCTCCTTCCTGAGCACTCAATCCGGTCAGATCAATAGCACACATATCCATGCTCATATTACCCACCAGTGGAACCTGTTTTCCATTCACCATAAAATAACCTATGCCGTTACCTAGCATACGATGAAGGCCATCCGCATATCCGATCGGTACAATTCCGATCCTTGTCGGAGAGGCTGCAATGAATTTTCTGTTATAGCCGACACTTTCGCCAGTTGGAATATCTTTAATTTGTAGAATGGTACTTTGTAATGTCGCTACCTGTCTTACTTTTGATGCGTCTACGGCGCTGATCCCATGCAGACCGATTCCCAAACGTACCATATCAAATTGTGCCTCTGGAAACCGTTCAATTCCAGCCGAATTAAGAATATGGCGTATAAAATGATGACCGGTTTCTTCCTCCAACCGATGACTCATCTTCCGGAACTCAGCAATTTGGTGATAAACAAAATCATTTAAAGAAGGGTCGTCACTACCAGCAAGATGTGAAAATACCGATTTAACCTGGATAAATGACTGATGATTAATGAACTCAATAAGAGCATCCAAATCATTTTCCATAAAACCAAGACGATGCATACCTGTATCAAGCTTTATATGAACCGGATAAGAATAAATAGCATATCTGGAAAGCACCTGGGCAAACTGTTGTAATAACCTGAAATGATAAATTTCAGGTTCCAGCCGGTAGCGGATCAATGTATCAAAACTGTTATCCTCCGGGTTCATTACAATAATGGGCATTGTGATGCCATTTTCCCTTAACTCCTTCCCTTCGTCGGCAAAAGCTACTGCAAGGTAATCAGCACGATGGTATTGCAAAACATTAGCCACCTCAACACTACCGCTTCCATAGGCAAATGCTTTTACCATGGCTATCATTTTGACATGCGGCTCAAGCAAAGATTTGAAATAATTATAATTATGTATCAATGCCGTCAAATTGACTTCCAGTACTGTCTTATGTACCTTATCTTCTAATTCCTGAACGATCCGTTCAAATTCAAAATTCCGGGATCCTTTGATCAGGATGGCTTCATCGGTAAATGTTATTTTACTTCCCAGCTGAGCGAGAAAATCGTCTGTGGTTTTGAAAAAATATTTTTCACAGGAGAATAAGCGGGCGTGGCTCGAGATCTCTCTTCCTATTCCGATCAGCTTGTTGATATTTTTCCCCGATAAAAGTTCCGAAATTTCCCGGTAAAGGTTTTCCTGTGACTTACCTGACTGAAGGATATCAGAAAGTATCACCGTTTTAACAGCCTGCCGCTGCCGAACCAGCAGGTCCAAAGCAATGGACAAGGATCCGGTATCCGCATTATAACTGTCATTGATAAGGGTACAACGGCGGATTCCCTTTTTTATATCCAGACGCATTTCTACCGGAATCAGTTGACTGATCCTTTCCCGGATAACTTCCGGGACATACCCCATAAAGACCATCAGGGCAACCACACACAATGCATTTTCCAGTGAAGCATCATCTGCAAAAGGAATGGTCAGGGAAAAACTGTTTTTAGCTTCATGAATTTCCACTGATGTTGAGTCTGG
>JAISOY010000123.1 GCA_031275285.1 Bacteroidales bacterium
TAATTTGATCAGTAATGCACGGATATCAAAATGAATGGAATCCAGCATTTTCCGGAAATTATCCAGTTGCTTTGACATTTCATAGACTACCTTCTTTTCTTTGGTGACAGCCTGTACCAGAAATGCTACATCATCTCCGAATTGTTCCTGTATTTGATCTATTGTGTATGGAGTATCTTCAACAACATCGTGTAATAAAGCTGCGATAATAGAATTGGTTCCCAGTTTTAATTCTTCACCGATTATACGCGCAACTGCAATGGGATGAAGGATATATGGTTCTCCGCTGTTACGCTTTTGTGGAAGATGTGCCTTGTAAGCCAGTTCGTAAGCTTCCCGGATCTGTTTCATTTCCTCTTCGGTTTTACCGGATAGGATTCCCTGAAAAAATAATTTTTTTTGTTCTTCTACTATTTGATCAAAATCAATGATTTGATTTTTCATCTGATGATATTTAAAAGTTGGTGGGATTAACAAACTGATTATGATGTTATCCGCAATTCAAATATACTATTTTTTACTGAGAATTGATCAAAAAATGGCATGATGATTGTTGTTTTATGAATTCCCGGAAATATATTCATTTGTGTATAAGTGAATTGTCTTTTATTGATTAGCTAAAACCAGTAAAAGCTTTTAAAAACCGGGAGAAAATATTATTTTGCCATAAAATAAAAGGGGATATTATGGAATTTGCAAGTTTGCCGCCAATTATAGAACATGTACCTGCTGTTGTATTTCGTTTGTCGCATAAAAAAGACAACTGGAGTACTTGGTTTGTTACCCAGAATATATCTATGTATGGCTACACTGCTGATGAATTTATGAGTAAAACTAAAAATTGGTTTGATATTGTTCATCCGGATGATCGTGTGTATGTCAGTAAAACTGTCAGCGATTACGAGGCCCACAATATTAATTTTTTTAAATTATATTACCGTTTGGTCAAAAAGAACGGTGATACTATTCCTATCACCGAGTACAATACTGTGAATCGTGATGAAGATGGGAACATTCTTTGTTATGATACGGTTATTCTCAGTAACTCCGACAATGAAAGCAATCAACAACTCATCGATAATCACTACCGCCAGCAAATAGTACTAAATGATATTTTGATGAGTTTGCATGATTCAGACCTGGATCATGCATTGCAGATCATTCTTGACCGAACTGGCGCCTATCTGGATACCAGTAGGGCATTGTTGTTTAAAGACAGTCCGGATCATAAGACCTGCAAGGTGGTATATGAGTGGTGCAACAAAGATATTTCTTCTGTCATGGCCCTTGACTACAGTATCACATATAGTACAGGTATGCCGGAGATATATATTGCACTACAAACGACCGGAAGCCTGTTGGTTAACTTTGGTGAAATTCCTGAAAACTGTAAAGAAGAGTTTGACGCAGAGGGGCTTATAGCTTCAGCTATATTTGCGATTTATCTTAATGGCGATCATTATGGCTTTGTTTGTTTTGATGATTGTGTGATTGAGCGTAAGTGGGATGAGGATACTGTCCGTTTCCTGAAAAATATATCAAACTTGATATCTACCGTATTGGTACGTCAGAATGCCGCAGAAAAGCAGAAAGCTTATGAGGCTGTATTGAACAATATGGAATCGTACATATTTGTCAATGAGCAAAAGTTACAACGGATTATTTTTGCCAACAGGGCTTTTAGGAATGCATTTGATATGGATTGTATCGGAAAAGATCCGGCACTATATTTTAGTATTGATTTTAAGCAGAAACAGGAAGAAAAAGGGAAAACAACTTATCCTGAGTTTTATTCGGAAAAAACCGGGAAATGGCTTTCGGTATCTTCTGAACAAATGACCTGGATTGACGGTAATAAAGTTCAATTGATTACTGCAGTAGATATTACCGAAAGGAAAATGATGGAACTGGAGCTGATAAAAGCCAAAGAAAGAGCAGAAGAGTCGGATTTGCTGAAATCATCTTTTGTGGCCAATATGTCCCATGAGATACGTACGCCTATGAACGGAATTATTGGATTTTCACAATTGATTTCCAAGGAAATTATGTCTGAAAAAGGGAACAAGTATTTGAATATCATCAATGATAATTGTAACATGCTGCTTAAGCTGATCGACGATATCATTGATATCTCGAAGATTGACTCCCAGCAGATGAAGATAGCGCTACAACCATGTGACCTGAATAATTTCCTTGATGAATTATATATCTTCTATGATCAAATACTTTCTAAAAAGAATAAAGTGGAATTTGTTATGGGAGAAATGCCCGGCCATTGTGCTAATATACTCACGGATCCTATACGTTTACGGCAGATACTCGGAAACCTGATCGATAATGCGATCAAATTTACAGATGTGGGTTTTATAAAAGTTGATTGTGTGATTTCCGGTGATGGATTGATCCATTTCACTATCACGGATACGGGTATCGGTATTCCGGAAAATAAACAGAAGATCATATTTGACCGTTTCAGGCAGGTAGAAGACGATTATATCCGGAATCCTTCGGGTACCGGCTTGGGTTTGGCTATTTCCAAAAGCCTGGTCAGTCTCCTTGGTGGAACCATTGATGTTGTCTCTACTTCTGGTGAAGGATCTGCTTTTCATTTTTCAATTAAATATTTACCTGTAGAATAAAGGAGAAATAATTCTTTATTCACATGAATTATAATTATATTGCATTTGTTTATTTTTGCATAATTCTAAAGAGATTGGTCATTTAATTAACTTATACAACAGATGGAATTAAGAAGAGAAATAGAACCTCAGTGGGAAAAGGCTGAAAAGATTTATCCTGAGGTATTGGGTCTGATTATCGATTACACAAACTATTGTGACATAAACGATGATGTGGACATGACGGAATATAAAAAACTGGAAGAGACTTTAACCCGGCTTACAGGAAAAGATATGTCCCAGTTCAATTTGTGGGAATGGTGGGAAGAAGAGGGAGCCGAAGTGTTGGCGTTCAGGATTTGTCTTCCGGATCCTCAGAAAGTTGAAGCTGTGACCAGGGATGAATTGACGGAGATTGTCGCCCGGATATTCCATTCACTTGACTTAACAGAGGAATCGGATGGCAGTTTTAAGGCTGAGTTTTCCTATTATATAGGTGATTATTACCATGATTTTCTAAAACTGAATTTCGAACATTATTCTGATGATCTTTTTAACAGGCAGAAAGATAAGGATGGAAATTATTTCGAATATTCCTCCGGACAAATCGTGGAAAAAATATGGAATACAACAAAATAAGAATAAAATGATTAAATGATTGATTGTTTGATGAAATATATTTTTTCTTTTTTGTTATTGTTTTGCCTGCAATTTATTAAAGCGCAGCAGGAAATATATTTGTGGACTGACGGAAAAGTACCTTATTCAACCGGTATAAACCTGACGGATAAAGTGGTGAATGAACGACAGGAGATTGTCGGTAAAGCGTCTATGTATGTTTATATGCCAAGTGCAGAGATGTTTGATGGAAGTGCCGTTTTGATATGTCCGGGAGGAGGGTATGGACGTCAGGCAATCTATAAAGAAGGACATGATATTGCAAAAGCCTTCAATATGATGGGAGTTGCTGCATTTGTTTTGAAATACCGTTTGCCTCAGGCTGAAAATGTAAAAAAAGACCAATCATATAAAGTTCCTTTACAGGATGCCCAGCGGGCATTGAAAATGATCCGGAGTAAGGCCGGGGAATGGAAAATAGGGGAGGACAAGATCGGAATTGCCGGATTTTCTGCAGGAGGACATTTGGCCGCATCAGCTGGAACTCTTTCCCGGAATGACTGGAGTAAAATAGGGGATCCGGTAGATACATTTTCCTGTCGTCCGGACTTTATGGTATTGTTGTATCCTGTTATATCTGCAGACCAACAGGTAACACACAGCGGCTCATTCAGAAATCTCCTGGGAGCCAATACCAGCGATGATTTATTGTATCTCTTTTCCTGTGAGAAACAGGTTACTTCAGAGACGCCTCCAACCATACTCATTTTGGCGGATGATGATAAGGGAGTGATTTCAGAGAACAGTATTGTATTTTATCAGGCACTCAATAAACATCGTGTTCCTGCGGCCATGCATATTTTCTCAAAAGGGGGACATGGTTTTGGAATACCCAAAAAAGGAGAGGCAGCTGTCTGGCCGCAACTGGTCAGAGACTGGTTGCAGGTCACATTGAAGAAGTAGATTCTAGCACATTCAGGTATTTTGTTTCAATATGCCGCATTTCCTCTTGTCCTTTCTCAGTTTTATCATTGTATCCGCATAAATGTAATAACCCGTGTACGATCACCCGTAGCAATTCATTGTGGAATTCAGCCTGATATTCTTTTGCATTTGACGATACGGTATCGATACTAATATACATTTCTCCGGATATTTTTTTGTTATCGGAATCATCAAAAGTAATGATATCCGTATAGTAGTCATGTTGTAAAAATTGCTGATTGATTTCTAATATCCTTTTGTCTGAAACAAAAATATAAGAAATATCCCCAATTTGTTTTTCCTCTTCACTGGCAACTGTTTTCAGCCAATGTTGTATTTTTCTTTTATCTTTTAAGTGGAATGTAATTCCATCGGAAAAAAAACGTATGGCCAATCCCTATTTTTTTATACGGAAAAATGTCATCCTAACAAAACTTCCATTGTCTTCAAATTCGATCTTATCAGAAAGCTTCGACATAAGAAATACACCTCTACCACTCATGTTCTCTATATTTTCAGGGGAAGTCGGGTCGGGAATATTCTCGTAATCAAATCCCGGTCCTTCATCTTTTACGGAAAGGAGTATCTTGTCTTCATCCAAAGTAAATACAAAATCTACATACTTGCTTTCATCAAGTTTATTCCCATGGGTAATAGCATTGTTGGCCGCTTCAAGAGTCGCAATCAATAAATTACCGTATACATCATGATCGATATTACATTTTGCAGAAAACTCATCTATGGTGCTTTCTACCAAATGCAGATTGTCTATTTTTGATGTAATTCTCAGTTTTTGCTTCATGCATTGTTCGGTTTACATATTATATATATACTTAAATCGACCCGATAAGGTTACGTTTTTCCTAGAAAAAAACGAACTTTTTAAGAAAAAATTATGTGCAAAAAAATATGGAAAACATATCGCTCTCAAAATGAATGTTTATGGCAATGGATTTATTTATTTTTTTATGATCCACTGTTCGGGATTCACTTTTTTCAGCTCTTCCCAGATCTCAAAGTGCAAAACAGCTGTTTTGGCCCCCTTTTCGGTATAGATTTTTCCAATGGTTTCTTTTGATTTTACTTTGTCTCCTTGCTTTACAGTTACATCAACGACATTCATGTATACGGTCCTATAATTACCATGTTGCAAGAGTATGGTGATATTTTCCCCTTTGATGCGCCACACCCTTGTTACTTCACCGTCGAAAATGGCCCTGACATCTGCATTGGCGACTGTAGTTATATCTATTCCTTCACTGCTGATTTTTAATTCTTTGTATATCGGATTCTGATTGACACCAAAAAATTTGGTAATAAACCCCCTTTCCGTCGGCCAGGGTAAACGGCCTTTATTGTCCTTAAAGTTGTTGGAAACCAAACGTTCTTCAGGGGTTAGCTTATCATACAATGTTTTTGAATTACCTTTACTTTTCTTGATTTCCGCGGTAACCAATCTATTAATTTCTTGTTGAAGTTTTTGTGCCTCTTTTTGTTTATCGGCAACTTTCTTTCTTAATTGTTTCTCTTTTGATTTTAAACCAGCTATTGATTTATTTTGTTCATTTTTGATCAATTCTAATTGTTTACTCTCTTTTCGTTGTTCTGCCAGTAACTTTTCTTTTTCCTTTTTTTGCGCAGCAAGCTCTTCAACCGATTCATTCAATTGTTTCTGGCTCTCATTGATCTCTTCCACCTGCTTTTTTTGAAATTCGCTATATTGCTGAAAATATTTCATCCGGCGGTATGCTTCATTGAAATCCTTTGACGAAAGAACAAATACCAGTTTATTGTATTTTCCCCTGTTTTTATATGCCTGACGTATCATCTCGGCATAGTCCGATTTCAGCTTTTCCACTTCGTTACCCATTTTTTTTATCTGGAGGGTGCTTTCATTGATCTGCCGGTCGGTATATTTTATTTCAGCATTGATATCGCTGATCAGCTGATTGTATTGTTTTTCCTGGACAATCAGGATATCTAATTTTTCAAGGGATTCTTTTTGACTTTGTTGTGTTTCTTTTAAGAACCTGTTCGTTTCTGCTATCTCCTGCAATGTTTTTTTTCGCTTGTCTTCCAGGCCTTGACGCGACTGAGCTGTCATGTCAAAAGAAGACAGAACAAAAATAAGGATAAGATAAAAATGAAAAATTTTCATATGATCAACAAAACTCTGATGCAAATTTCGCATTTTCCCGGCAAAAAGAAAAATATAATTCAATATACGGGTTTGTCATAGACCAGAAGGCTGGTGATTGATAGGTAAGAATTGTTTTAAACGTCATCGCTTTTTGTCATTACCAGCTTACCGTGCCTGATCCCTTTTAAAGAGATCAATCTGTCCGAGAGTTCGGTCAATCGTTGAGCCTTTCCTTTTACGGCAATAATTTCGAGACAGGTCTCATGGGATAAATGGAAGTGCTGTACAGCGAGTATTTCCTGATAATATTCATGCTGTAAGTCGGCAAGTTTATTTCCCAATAGAT
>JAISOY010000124.1 GCA_031275285.1 Bacteroidales bacterium
TTTTTCCGGCAATGAATATCCTATTTCAGCACTTTTAAAGCGCAGGAAGGCGCCATTTTTCATGAACCGGGTATTGCGCTGGACATTATTACTGATGACCGTATTGGATAGTCTCGGCCAGTATGCATCCGGATTTTGGCTCAGTTCCGACCAGTAATCATCTGCTATAAATCTGGCTAAACCGGTTTCCGTAATCAGCTTTTTACCATTCTCATCTTCATAAGTGTTCCTTCTTACGAATGGCGACATGGCTGAAGCATCGATCCAGAAAGAAGAACGGGCCGATCCCTGGAAAAATACAGACATATCAAAATTTTTATATCCGGCCGAAAAACCAAATCCGTAATTGATCTCAGGAGTTGACGGATAACCGATGGGAACCCTGTCAACATCATTGATCACTCCATCCTTGTTTATATCCTTGTATTTGATATCGCCCGGAAGATATACTCCATAATCCTGCCGCGGTGATTTCTTTATATCAGCATCATCAATAAACATCCGTTCCGCTACCAGTCCCCATTGCTGGGAAATGGCATTGTCTTTCCTGGATAACCATGGTGTCTGCATCAAGCCATAATTCGGCTCTTCATAATAATGGTAAGTCGACCGTGCATAGGTGAAATTCATCCTTCCTACGATCCAGAAGTCGGTGGTGATGTTGTGATTGTAGTCCAACGATATATCGATCCCTTTTCCATTGGCTTCGCCTACATTACTCTGGGATTCGTCCCACAGACCCATTTCGGAGGGAATATCCGCCCTGGATTGTAATATATTGGTTCTGCGTTCCTGGAACAGATCGGCCAGTAATTCAATTTTTCCTTCGAACAGGCCGAGTTCAATACCTAAATTGCTTTTATAAGCAATTTCCCAGCCGATATTAGAATTTGCATAGGTCTTGATCGACATTCCTGATCGGTTGATTCCGTTGAAATCAAATCCGCTCCGGAAACCTCGCCCTCCTCCGGAAATAACCTCGGAAAGATAAAAGAACCGTTGGCTGCTGATTTCGTCATTCCCTACCAAACCGTAAGTTCCACGAAATTTAAGCTTTGATACAATCTTTTTTAAATTGTCGTTCCAGAATGCTTCGTTTGAAGGCACCCATCCCAATCCTACCGAAGGAAAAAAGCCCCAGCGATGCCCTTTGTCGAATTTTTCGGAACCATTGTAACCAAAATTAAATTCGGCTAGATAACGACCGTCAAAGTCATAGGTAAAACGTCCGGATAAACCTAAATTTCTTTTTGGCAATGATTGAAACAAGGTAGACTCGTTACCACTGATCGAATGACGTATGATACCGACCAACATTCCGCTTACTCCGTGTTTTCCAAATGTCCGGTTATAATTCACGGCACCTTCCGCATAAAAAGAACTGGAAACCGATTTATAGCCCGGTCTGTAATTCAGGTATTCGGTACCGACATCAGAACCGTCAGCATTCAGGGGGGTCAATATATAGGTATCAGTATGACGGTCATAACTTCCCACTTCATAATAAAAAGGCTTATACGACCTGGATACGTCGAAAGCTGAGTTTCTGGTAGTACTACCCAATACCCTGGCACTTAAACCCTCTATCCATTGTTCGAAATCCTGTTTCAGTTCAAATTGTGCCAGCATCACTGTTTTACTTTCTTCCCGGTAACCTTTGACCAGTTCGGCATAAGGGTTCATATATGAACTGCCTTCCGAACCGCCGAAAAGAATATGTTCATATCTCCGGTGCAATTCATCCGGCTCGAAATAGGCAGGAAAACGAACAGGGCTAACATTCAGTGCACTTTTATACATATCGGTACCGCTCATGATCGGTCCCGTATAATCGTCGAAAGTACCGTGCACCCTGATGACGGCTTCCGTGGAATTGGTCAGGTTAATATTGATATTCGACCGGACCAGGTACTTTTTCAGATTGATATTATTATTGAAATTATTCCTGTTATCTACTTTTAAAATGCCATTATCCTTTGAAAATGAGGCTGCAATATAATACCGTGCTACTTTACCTCCCCCGGAAATATTAAGATTGGCCCGTTGGTTACTGGCTACTTTTTTTGTCAGCATGTCCATCCAGTCCACTTCAGGATACACAAAAGGATTTCCTCCCCGGCTGGTATTTTCAATTTTTGTATTGGAATAAGGCAGGCTTTCAAGAGGATTTCTGGTAAGTGCGGCTTCATTGGCCATCTCCATGTAGGTAATGGCATCGGCCATTTTTATGGTTTTGGTCGGAGAAGAGAAAGAATTTTCAAAACGAAAGGATACCCTTGCTCTTCCTTCCCGTCCTTCTTTTGTAGTCACCAGGATCACACCGTTTGCACCACGTGCGCCATAGAGGGCAGTTGCCGTAGCATCTTTCAGGATAGAGAAACTCTGGATATCATCCGGATGTAATCTCGCCAGATCATCAGTAGATACTTCCACATTATCCACCAATATGAGCGGATCGACCTTTCCTGCCCCGAAAGTAGTGATCCCGCGGATAAAGAATTCCGCATTATCCTGTCCCGGTTCCCCGCTGGTCTGATAAGATATCACTCCTGCCATCTTTCCAGCAAAAGCAGTTGTCAGGTTGCTCGAAGGCACGCGCAAATCCCTGGCATTGACGGTCTGAATAGATGAGATAACACTTTCTTTCTTCTGCTTTCCGAAAGCTACAATAGTTACTTCATCCAACTCATTCTGTAACGGCTTTAAAGAGACTTCGATCCTGGTCTGTGTTCCAACCGGGACAGAATATTTCTGATAGCCGACAAAAGAAACTTCCAGTTGATCCGTCGGCCGTATATTAATAGAAAAGGTACCGTCCGTATCTGTCAATACGCCGCGTGTGGTTCCCGATACCTGAACTGTTGCCCCGGGTAAAGGTTCTCCGTTTTCGTCAACTACTGTACCCGTAACCGTCACACCTTCCTGTACTGGTTTTTTTACTTCACCGGGAATCGCTTTTTTTTCCATAAGAATAATATCCTTATCAATTATTTTATAATCAATACCGGATTTATCAAACAGTTTATTCAGAATAGAAATTACATCCTCATTTTCCGACTTGATGGATATTTGCTGCTGTGTATCCACAATTTTATTGTTATAAAAAAAACGGAATTCAGATTGCTTTTCTATTTCCTCCAAAACACTTGCAATCGGCTGATTCTTAAAGTCAAGGAGAAGGAGCGCTTTTTGTCCGTAGGAATATGATGCAAACGATATGTTTACAGTCATCAATAAAAAACATAAAATCAACTTCATAATTTGTAACCACTTACACAATATTTTACAGCAGTGATGTTGTAAAAATTCACTTTTTACCATACTTTTGTTTGTTTTAAAGTTAAAAAATAAATTGTTTTAATTTGTTCACGCGGGGGATGTTACCAGCATCTTCCGCGTGTTTCGTTTTGTCAGGTTTTTTCCATAAATAACATGTATTAAAATTTACAAATAATTATTTAATAGTATTTATTGTTTTTCAAGAATTACCATAGGTTTTTTTTCACTAGTCAGTCCCGATGGTTGTACTATTTCATAATTGATACCCGATGAGGCTTCTAAATAATCCAGAATCTGGGATAGTGGCTTGTTCTCAAAAATCCCGGTAAAGGAATAATCCCGGATCAGATCATCTTTTATGTCAAAATCAACAGAATAATAATTGCTTAATTGTCTCAGGGCGTCCGACATAGGTGTATCCTTAAAAATGAACTTTCCGGTAAGCCAGGCTGTATTTATCCCGGGATCGACCGGTCTTACTGTTATCTTGTTGGAGATTGTGTTAAAACTGGCCTGTTCCATCGGTTTCATTAATAAACTATTATTGTCTCCTTTCAAAGAGACACTGATGCTCCCTTCAACAAGGGTTGCTTGTATCAAACTGTCCCGGGAATAAGCCTGGACATTGAATTTAGTACCAAGAACGCGGATATTTATCTTTTCATCTTCGGTTTTCACGGTAAATGATTTGCTTTTGTCATGTATCACATCAAAATAAGCTTCACCCGAAAGTACTACCCATCTTTCTTTCCCGCGATATGCTGCCGGGTATACCAGTTTCGTATTAGCGTTAAGATGAACTGCCGTGCCATCCGGCAATGTGGTTTCGGAACGCATGCCGGCGCCGGTATGAACAGTAATGAGGGACTCCTGACGAGTTTCTGTTAAAAGTATAGCTATACCAAATATGCCGAATATAAGGGATGCAGCAACAGCCACACGTTGTAACATAATACGGACAGTTTTGCCTTTGATCCGCCGTTGTACTTTTTTATAAGCAGCATAAGAATCCCGGTTACGCATGTGATGTCGCGTTTTTCGAACATCATATAACAATGCCAATTGCATCAATTCCCTCTCATTTTTTTCATCTTTTCCACACCACTCATCTACGGAGAGGCATTCATCAGATGTTGCTGTTCCATTGAGATATTTCAATAAGACATCATGACCGGGAGATGGCAATTCATATTTTTCTTCTGTTTTCACTTCTTCGTTTTTTCTTGATCTATATTGAGGACACCTATTTCAGGTGCAACCCTAAACCAAATTTTATTTTTAATAAAAAAATTTCTGCTTAACTAATAAATCTGAATATATTTGCATTTATAAGATCAAGAAAATAAGGAGTAAAGAAACACATGACAGAGCTTTTCGATAAGATTCAAAAAGGGGATAGGGAGTCATACAGGCAGATGTTTCTGATCTTTTACCCGGCGTTATGCGAATATGCCTCCAGATTTATTACTGCCACGGATGCAGAGGAACTTGTTCAGGATTTAATGTTACACATTTGGGAAACAAGAAAAACCATGGTGATCGGATCTTCCTTGAAATCTTACCTTTTTGTAGCAGTCAGGAACAGGTGTTACAATTCTATCCGTAACCGGCAATATAAGCAACAAGTACATACACAAATCTATGAAAAATTAAAGGACCGTTTTGATGATCCTGATTATTACATGGCTAACGAGCTTGCTGACAATATACAAAAAGCTGTCAGCGAATTACCTGCGAATTATCGTGAAGTTTTTGAACTAAGCCGTTTCGGATCGAAAAGTAATCAGGAAATCGCCGATCAACTGAATGTATCTGTAAAAACAGTAGAATACCGTATTACCCAATCGCTAAAAATACTTCGTAAAACACTGAAAGATTATCTTCCAATACTTACATTTATGATGTAAGCATTGTTTACCTTTTAAAGGATATCTGTTTCAACTTTACTTTTATCCGTTTCAACATCAAAAACTTCCGTTTGAATTAATTTCCCGGATTATTTCTTTTAAAGGTGCCGTACGTTTGTCATGTTCAAAAAACAAAAAGTAACGGACATGAAAAAATATGGTTTAATCATTGCAACAGCAGTTTTGTTTTCGATCACCTCGAATGCACAGGACAATGCAAAAACAGTGTTTGAATTTACACTGGAGGATTGCATCGGATATGCACTGGATAAAAACTACAGCCGGCAATCGTTAATTCTGTCGGAAGAGTCAAACCAGGTGTCATACCAGCAATCGAAAGACAGCCGTCTCCCCAGCGTGAATGCTTCGGTGAGTGAAAACTTTACTAACAGTAAAGACGACTCGTCAATGGGAGGAAGTGCGAGTATCAGTGCTAATATGACCCTGTATCAGGGCGGGTATATCAATAATACCATCGAGCAAAGCCGGTTGCAAATGGAACAGGCTACCCACAAAACGACTCAGTACGAAAATGAACTGAAAATAAATATTCTTCAGGCTTTCCTTTCAGTACTGGGGAATGATGAATTGCTCAAATTTCAGTATTCGGTGGCGGAAGCCAGCGAAGAGCAGTTGAAACAAGGCGAAGAACTTTTCAAGGCGGGAAACATGATAGAAAGTGATTATCTGTTGCTTGATGCCCAGTATGCCAGTGACAGGAATAATATTGTCGATACAGAAATAACACGCGATAATAACATCCTTACCCTTAAAAACCTGCTTTCGATGGATCCGGAAAATGAATTACGTATTATCCATCCGGATACATCAATTATTGAAAATATCATTGCATTGCCTTCAAAACAGGAAGTAACCGAACGCTCCCTGAACTATCTGCCCGATATGAAGATCAGCCAATACAATGTGGATATTGCCGGTGTCAGCGTAGATCTTGCCAGGGCGGATTATTATCCGACTATCAGTCTGGGTGCCAGCATAGGTACGGGACATACCGATTTCTCCAAATTCGGGACACAATTATCGGACAGGTTGAATGAACAGGTAGGAGTCACGGTGAGTATTCCGATATTCAACAAGAACAGGACCAAGAGCAATGTTACCAAAAGCCGTATTGCACTGCAACAGGCAGAATTGGATCAAAAGCAGACAGAACTGACGATACGTCAGAATATTACCCAGGAATACCAGAATGTTGTATCTGCCTATAATAAATATAATGTTACCGATATCAAGCAGAAAGCGTATCAGAAAACATTCGACGCTTACCGTGTCCAGTTCAATGTCGGATCCATTACAGCTGTAGATCTGTTGCAACAGCAGAACAATTATATCAGTTCACTGAATGATTATATCCAGAGTAAGTATAATTTTATTTTATTAAGGAAAGTTCTGGATGTGTACATGGGTGAAGATATCACCATATAAAACAGAAAAACAATCATTTACCGTAATTATAATAAAATATTTAGTTTCACTGAGCCCTTCGGGGTTCATCTAACCATTAAAATCAATATATACAGATGAAAAAGAAAATCATTATCGGCTCCATCATCCTGGTTATCATTGTGGGTGTCGTTATAGTTGCATTCAGCGGCGGAGGGCATGAATTAAGGATGAATACTGCCGTTATCGGAAAAGAAACGGTAGAGCTCAATGTAACCGCAACGGGCTACGTTCAGCCGGTAGATCAGGTTGAAGTAGGTACACAGGTATCCGGTGTTATCGAAAAAATATTTGTGGATTACAATTCGCATGTAACTAAAGGACAGATACTGGCCGAATTGGATAAATCGACTCTTTCCGAAAAAGTATCACAGGGAGAAGCCAGTGTGGAAAGCGCAGAAAGTGACCTGACATACGCGCAACAAAATTATGACCGCGTAAAGCAATTATACGAGGCCAAAGCAGCTACACAGGCATCCTATGAAGAAGCTACCAACCGGCTTGCTCAGGCAGCAACTGCATTAGTGAATGCTAAGGCCAATCTTCATCAGGCGCAGGTAAATTTTTCTTATGCTGAGATCTATTCACCAATAGATGGAGTTGTACTTGACCGTGCCGTGGAACAAGGACAAACCGTAGCAGCATCATTCAGTACACCTACCTTGTTTACTATAGCCAATGACCTGAAAAACATGCAGGTGGAGGCTGATGTGGATGAAGCAGACATAGGGCAAGTGAAAGAAGGCCAGAAAGTAACTTTTACCGTTGACGCATATCCGGACGATATTTTCGAAGGAAATGTAAAACAGGTGCGGTTGCTGGCTACAGTGACAAGCAACGTTGTTACCTACACGGTAATTATCGACGCCCCGAATCCGGAAGAAAAACTTTTTCCGGGAATGACCGCCAGCGTTACTATAGTTACGCAATCATCCGAAGGTGCCGCTGTACCTGCCGAAGCCTTGAATTTCAATCCTTCTGCAGAAATAATGGGGAAAGTACATATTATCCCGGGTGATACACCTCCCGGACAGGAAGCCGGAAAAGTAGCTCCTGCCGGAATGAAAGCAGGCAATGGGGCCGGATCGAAACCTAAAGGCGTATGGGTGAAAAATGAAGAGGGGATCAAATGGGTAGCCGTAAAGACAGGATTAAACGATGGTGTATATTATATCGTCGACCAGGGATTAAATCTGGGAGATACTGTTGTTTTATCAGCATCACTTGAAAAGAAAACCAAAGATAAAGGAGCTGCAGCCAGCAATCCCTTGATGCCACGTCCTCCGGGAAGAAGATAAAGTACGTTTGACCATTTAACCAGGGATTTTGAATCTTAAATTTTTGTATCTTGAACTCAAATAATAATCATATCATCCGTATAGACGAGCTCCGCAGGGAATTTCATGTAGGTGTGGAAACAGTAAAAGCACTGAAAGGCATTTCCTTCACTATCGAAGAAGGAGAATTCGTCAGTATCATGGGCACCAGCGGAAGCGGGAAATCCACTCTCTTAAATATACTGGGATGCCTTGACAGGCCCACATCCGGAGAATATTATATTGACGGAGTAGCAGTCAGTAACCGCACAAAAGATGAACTGGCTACTTTGCGCAACCGGAAGATAGGCTTTGTGTTCCAGTCGTATAATCTGCTACCCCGGACATCGGCAGTAGAGCAGGTGGAACTGCCGTTGCTGTACAATCACGAGATTTCCAGTAAGGAACGTCATGAGAGGGCCGTACATGCCCTTGAACAGGTGGGATTACAGGACAGGATGGATCATATGCCCAACCAGCTATCCGGAGGACAACAACAACGCGTAGCCATTGCACGTGCATTGGTCAATGATCCTGTGATCCTCCTGGCAGATGAAGCGACAGGGAATCTGGATACCCGGACGTCCTACGAAATCATGAATCTGTTCCAGTCATTGAATGAAAAAGGTAAGACCATCGCTTTTGTTACACATGAATCGGATATTGCCGTTTTTACAGCAAGGACAATCATGTTGCGTGACGGTCATATCGTGAAAGACGGACCGGTAGAAACACAATCGGCCAAATTAGCGTTAGAGGCATTACCGGTAGAATCGGACTATTAATAGTTTGTAAAGTTGGAAAGCGGGAAAGTTCATAAAGTAAGAAAGTTAAAAAGTTTATAAGGTTGGAAAGTGTTAAGGTTTGTAAAGTATCAATTATGGCAAAGTTAAGAAGTTATAGGGTCTTTATGAAGTTAGATAACATGCGTGAAATGTGCTCGGCTTTGTTTCTTAATTCTTCAGCAACAGCTTTTTCAAGAATATGCAGGTATTCTGCCAGGTACAGCATGGATCGGACTTCTCCGCAGGAGCCTTTCGCTACAAAGAAAAAGTATCTCATTTCATTGTTGGATTTTCGTTCGAAACCTTCGGCAATATTATTCATTACAGATACCACAGCACGTTTCATCTGTTTTTCGAAAGAATCATCGGTTCTTGCTTTATTAAGTAGAGTATATATCTCAACACATAGTTCACGGCTTTTTTGCCATGCCTGAATATCCTCAAATCTGTCGATCCTCATAAGTATAAAAGTTAAAAAGTTCATAAAGTTGTAAAGTTAAAAAGTAATGCAAAAT
Organism: Bacteroidales bacterium; assembly: GCA_031275285.1. Lineage (NCBI taxonomy): Bacteria > Pseudomonadati > Bacteroidota > Bacteroidia > Bacteroidales > Bacteroidales bacterium. Next base: position 9,267 of record JAISOY010000124.1, read on the forward strand.
ATTCAAACACGATAAGCTTTATAAACTTTCAGACATTATAAACTTTATAAACTTTCAGACTCTATAAACATTAAAACAAAAATCATGAATTTATTCAATCTTTTAAAAATAGCATATACAGCCCTGATGCGGAATAAAACGCGGGCCCTGCTCACCATGCTGGGAATTATCATCGGTATTGCATCCGTGATTGCCATGGTAAGTATCGGTGAGAGCTCGCAACAAAGCATCAACGACCAAATATCGAGTACCGGCACCAACCTGATCATGGTGATGCGTTCCAACCAACGGCAGGGAGGTGTAAATATCGGATCTTCCAGTGTACAAAGTCTTAAGATAAAGGATGTGGAAGCCGTACAGAATGGGGCTCAATATGTATCTATGGTTTCACCTATTGTGAGTTCAAGCGGACAGCTGGTTTATGGTTCCAACAACTGGCCGGGAAGTATTCAGGGAGGCAACACCGATTTGATCAATATCCGAAATTATACGCTGGCCAGTGGTACCTTTTTTACTGAACAGGACATCAAAACATCCAACAAGGTATGTGTGGTCGGACAAACTGTAGTCGATAATCTTTTTACCAATGGTGAGAACCCGGTAGGAAAAACGATCCGCTTCGGAAGGATCCCGTTTAAGATTATCGGTGTGCTTGAAAGCAAAGGACAAAATTCCATGGGACAGGACCAGGATGATGTGTTGATGGCGCCTTACACTACAGTACAAAAAAGGATACTAGCTATCAATTACCTGCATATGATCATGGCATCGGCTGCATCCGAGGATGTTGCTGAAGTCGCGGCACAGGAAGTGGAATCAATCATCCGGGAGTCACATGGCCTGAGAACCGGACAGAGTAATGATTTTGATGTCCGGACACAACAGGAAATGCTGGAAATGATGAATTCGGTGATGGGTTTCATTACGATACTTCTGGCGGCAGTTGCATCTATATCTCTGATAGTCGGAGGTATAGGTATCATGAATATCATGTATGTTACCGTTACGGAACGGACCAAGGAAATCGGATTACGTATGTCGATCGGGGCAAAAAATAAAGATATCCTATTGCAGTTCCTGTGTGAAAGCACCATTTTAAGCCTTATCGGAGGGATCATAGGTATTGTATTCGGGTTGGGGTTATCTTACCTGGCTTCGACTTTGCTGAACTGGCCCTTTATTATCAGTACACAAGCTGTAGTACTTGCTTTCTTTGTCTGTACTGCTATCGGTATGTTCTTCGGATGGTATCCGGCCAAAAAAGCAGCAGCACTCGATCCTATCAATGCATTACGTTATGAATAAGGCGGAAGTATTTTCCAGGTTTTTAAGCCTGGTCAGGATCCATCAGAAGAATGAAACAAATATCGGGTTCTATTCCAGGGAACTTGGGATGAGTGTAGATGATCTTTCCCGGTTGATAGAAGAGATAAGTGATACCGCTTTTCATGAGTGGATGGGGAATATAAAAAAAGAAAATTCATGAAAAATAGTCCGGTAAGATGTCTGGGAATCCGATATCATATCAGAATGAAGTACCGGATTTTTAGGCCTACCGTCCGGGATATATTATATTTGTAATTATTTAGAATTAAAATACCATGCGACAAATCCGTTTAACATACCGTACAGCATTTTTGTTTTCCCTTGCTATCAGTATGTTGATGAATATTCTCTTCTTGATCATGTTCTTTTATGGCAGGGATGCGGTCATTCCCGGGAAAGAAATACCCCCCCGGCCGATGCTGACACTGTCGGGTACTCTGGTAAGTATTCTGTTTAACTTCCTGACAGCGTTTACTTTATACATCATCAATTTCAGATTACTACGGACACACCTTCCTAATGCAATCAAACATACTACGATCGTGCTGGCGACAATATGCACCGTGATCATCACGAGTTATATTTTTTCGACCATCCATATGTCGATGATCGATCATATAACACCGGATGATCGCGGGTTTTCCAGCCGCTTTATCCGTGGAGGAATGATGAGGGATTCCTTTATTGCCATTATTGTTGTGTTTTCTTCACAACTAGTATACCTGTCGAAAAGACAACAGCAAACAGCACTGGAATATAAGACATTGCTGTCTGAAAATATGCGTACCCGTTATGAAGTATTGAAAAACCAGATGGATCCTCATTTTTTATTCAATTCGTTGAATACCTTAAATTCATTGATAAAAATTGATCCGGTAAAGGCACAGGAATATGTACAGCAGCTTTCTTCCGTATTCCGTTATACTTTACAGAATAAAGAAGTTATATCCTTGGAAGAGGAGCTGAATTTCACTATGTCATATTGCCACCTGATGCAAATTCGTTATGGAGATAGCCTTCAGGTAATATATAATATTGATGAAAAATTATACCGTTATCACATTATTCCCCTTAGTCTTCAGACCCTGGTGGAAAATGCCATCAAACACAATGTGGTGAGTAACAGGCAACCGCTGGTCATCACCTTTGCCACCGATAAGCCCGGCATCATCAGCGTTTCAAACCCCATCCAGCAGAAGAAAGAATTGGAAGAGGGAGAGGGGATCGGATTGACCAACCTGTCGGAACGTTACCGTCTGATGTGGCAACGTGATATTACCATCAAGCGTGAAGATGGTATTTTTCGCGTTGAATTACCTCTTATGGAACCACAGGTCATGCAGGCATTAAAATCATAAATCCCGGAAAAATGAAAGCTGTTATAGTAGAAGATGAAGTCATTGCCGCTCAGGCTTTGCAGGAATTGATCAGGGAAATCGTTCCGGAAGCAGAGATTTTAGCGGTGCTTCAATCCATTGATGAAAGTACGGAATGGTTTCAGGTACACTCTATGCCCGATCTGGTATTCATGGATATTCACCTGGCGGACGGTTCGTCTTTTGCTATTTTTGATGGAGTGAAGATCACTTGTCCTATTATTTTTACCACTGCTTATGACGAATATGCCCTGAAAGCTTTTGAAGTAAATAGTATTGATTATTTATTGAAGCCGATCAGTAAGAAGGATCTGGAGAGGGCCATCAATAAATACCGTCATATCCGGGTGAATCCTACGGATAATACGGAACTGATGGATAAACTGCTGGCGAGTATGAAGAAGAGCGAGGCCGTATACAAATCATATTTGCTGGTACCGGAAAAAGACAAACTGATCCCGCTTCCGGTCAGTGATATCGCTTATATATTTATTGATACCAAGCTGGTGAAGGCGGTGACTTATACCAACCGCAATTATTACCTTGACCAGACACTGGATGAATTAATGGATGTATTGAATCCTGCCGATTTTTTCCGTGCCAACAGGCAGTATATTATTGCCAGGAAAGCGATAAAAGACCTTTCGATGTGGTTCGGAAGTAAAATCTCGGTAAACCTGCTGCTTCCCACGCCGGAGAAGATCATTGTCAGTAAGGCGCGCGTCAGGGAAGTTAAAGACTGGATCGCCGGATAACCCTTGGCTTAATGAAATTATATTACATTTGCATCTGAAGTCAGAGATTATTAGAAAATGCTTACACCTCCTTTTCTGAAAGCCGGAGATACTATCGGGATCATCGCCCCGGGATACAAGATAGCAACCCAACAATGGGAACAGGCTGTTCCGTTACTTGAATCATGGGGCTTGCAAGTTAAGTCAGGCAAGAGTCTCCGGTTAAAAGAACAGGTGTTTGCCGGAACTGATGCCCAACGTTTTGATGATTTATCAGACATGATGCAGAATCATGATATTAAAGCCATATTATGTGCAAGGGGTGGGTACGGTTCTGTCAGGCTCCTGCCTTATTTTGAGGAATATATTGCAGTACCTGAGCCGAAATGGCTGATTGGCTACAGTGATATTACCGTTTTGCTGACATATTTTACTGATCAGCTACAATGGAAAAGCATCCACGGGCCGATGCCTGTTGATCTGTCGGAAGGCTTATCTGAAGAACAGGTACAGTCATGGGAATATCTTCGTCGTTTTCTTTTCGGACAAACCGTATCATACGAACTTTCTCCATCCTTATACAATAGGGAAGGGGAAGTCAAAGCTCTGGTAACCGGCGGCAATTTATCCGTTTTATACGGTTTGATAGCCACTCCGTTCCAATGCCTGACAGACGGTAAAATTTTATTTATCGAGGAAGTGAACGAAAGCCTGCATCATATAGATAGAATGATGATGAATATGAAGTTAAGCGGACAGTTAAGCCGGCTGAAAGGATTGATTATCGGAAGCATGAGCGAAATGAAAGATACTACCCCTTCATTCGGAAAAACGGCGCAGGAAATTATATACGAACATGTGAAGGAATATGATTATCCGGTGATGTTCAATTTTCCTGCCGGACATGGTGGGGTTAACTATCCTTTGGTGATGGGAGCGGATCTACAATTAAAAATAACCAAAGATTTGGTTTTGATATCTTTTATGTAGATGCTTAAAGATATGGTGATGCCTTTGCAAGGAAATCCAAAAACAGTCAGAAATAATGAAGATCGAAAAAGCAGGTCCAATAGATTATCCGCAAATTATGGAGGTATGGGAAAGTTCAGTAAAAGCGACCCATGATTTTCTGAAACCCGAAGATTTTTTATGGTACAAAAACGTGATCCCTACCGATTATTTACCGAACCTTGACCTGTATGTGCTTCGTTCAGATAGTAAAGTATTGGGTGTTATGGGGGTGTCCGGGGAAGACCTTGAAATGTTGTTTATTTCCGGTACATCCAGGGGAAAAGGATACGGGAAAGCCCTTTTGGAGTATGCTGTCCGGGAACTGAATGTAAAAAAACTGGATGTGAATGAGCAGAATGCACAAGCACTGGGATTTTATGAAAAATTCGGATTTAAAATAGTCGGACGTTCGGAAAAGGACGGAATGGGTAAAGACTATCCGATCTTGCATTTAAGTCTTTGATAAGATTCAAAGTTTAAAATTAAAGATTCAAGATTCATAGTTCAAGTAGCGTTCATTACGATAAAGAAGGATCAAAAATGGTATAAAAAATTGGGAAACAAGATTTATGAGTTTAAAATCTATAACCTATTCCTACCCTGATCCCTTTTTGAATCAGGTTTTCATGATCATTAGATCCTACTCCTCCGGTGCCCTTTATATTCCATTGTATACGAGGAGTCATTGAAATAACGACACCGGATTCAAACATATACTCTGCCCCGATTCCTATACCGGCTCCAATAATACCCCACCAGGTATGCCCTTCATTAGGATGGAAATTAAAACACACCATACCTTCGGTAAAAAGATATTTCAAAAAATGTACTTTTAACCGTGCCGGAAAAGAAAACATCAAAAAGTAATCATCAGAATTGCTTGTCTGGTTCCAGTTGTATGTAGAAAAAGATTCCATATTATATCCTGTAACAGATAATCCTATCCCTAGTTCAATGTATTCGGAATTCATGCGGGAATAATCAAATCCGAGCGTAAGATAATTTTTGCCTGTATTTAAATCCCAGAAAGAACCATCGGAATGGGAGAAGCCAAGTGCACCAAAAGAAATATGTCCACCGAAATAATTCTTTTTTTCATTCTGACCATATGTATTTACCCCTGTAATAATGATCAGTGCGGACATTATTGCATACTCATTTAATCTCATAAGTTTTATTTTTAGCGAGAACAATATAAAAGCCATAAAATGCAAATATATATGATAGTATTCAAAACGGAAACAATCCTTTAGTAATGATCACAAATTAATTCGTATTTTTGCTTCTATTGAATCAAATATCTATTACTTATTTTAGTAAACCATCATAAAATGAAACGGACATTCAGTTTTTTTACATTATTAGTATTGCTTTTCATGGCGGCGTGCAGCCGGGACAAGGCAACAAGCATGGAAGCAGTTGCCCTGGACGATATCGAAGGTCAGAGGCTAAATAACACCGATAATACGGAGATTTCTGAAAGAAATACGGATATCCAAAGAAAGATCATCAAAGAGGGAAATATCCGTTTTGAAACTACGAATTCTGAAAAGACAAGAGGGATCATTCTCAGCAGCGTGAAAGAAAATAACGGCTATATTTCCAGTGATAATGCCAGTAACTATGATGGGAATACAGAATACAGGATGACCATCCGTGTTCCGTCGGACCACTTTGACCGGTTATTGGAAGATATCTCCCGGAGTGCGCAAAAACTGGACAGTAAAAATATCAATGCGCTGGATGTAACCGAAGAGTTTGTCGATATCGAAGCAAGGATCAAAGCCAAAAAAGAACTGGAAGACCGTTACAGGGAATTGCTGAAAAAGGCTGTCAAAGTGGACGAAATGCTGACCATTGAAAGAGAAATCGGCACTTTACGGACAGATATCGAGTCCATTGAAGGACGTTTGCGTTATTTGAAAAGTAAGGTGGCGTACAGTACATTAACGGTGGTATTCTATGAAAAAACGGCTTCTTCCTTCGGTTTTTGGCATAAGTTTGTACATGCCATACAGAACGGATGGACCAATGTCCTCTGGTTTTTCATCGGATTGACTCATTTATGGCCTTTCCTATTGATTGGAGTGATTATAATAATCGTTGTCCGGAGGGTGAAAAGATCCGGGAAAAAATAAGATTTTTTATTTTGTCACTTTCCATTCGGACGGCGCTACGAAATTTTCCCGTCCGTGATGATAGGGTAAGACGTTGAATGGCGGTTTTATAGCATCATATTTTTCCGCTATTTTATTCAATCGCTTTAATTCTTTCGGATGTTCATTACCGGCATTCTTTTTCTCGTATGCATCATCAGGATAATACACTAAAAAATCTTTTTGTGTCTTGATCCTGTCATTCTTTCCTTGTATGATCAGTTTATAGTCATTATTGACGATAGCTCCGCCACCCAGATACAGATCCCGCCGGATGGTTTCTTTTTTTCCGGATAATACGGGAGATATATCTATTCCGTCAAAAGGCCGGGGCGCTTTATCCCTGATGCAAAGAATGGATCTGATGGTCGGCATGATATCTACAAAGCCTGTTACCTGATCAATTTCTCGGTGTCCTTCAAATAATTCCGGATAGGAAATAATGGCCGGGGTTCTTACACCGCCGTCCCATTCTTCGAATTTTGTACCTTTCAGCGGTTGATTGGTTCCGCCGCCATTGGGTTCGGCGCCATTGTCACTGAAAAAGATGAATAATGTATTTTCTTCAATACCGTTAGCTTTCAGGGCATCCCATATCTCGCCAATGCCCCGGTCCATGCAGGTAACCATTGCGGCATAGATGGCTTTTTTCCGTTCTTTGGGTGAAAGAAGCTCCGGATCATCCGTATATAAAGCGATGTCTTCCGGTTTGGCTTGTAGCGGCGCATGCGGTGCGTTATAGGCAACATACAGGAAAAACGGATCTTCCTTCTGGGAATATTGCCCGATGCAATTGACCGCTTCTTTCGTGATCAGGTCTGTTGAATAACCTTCATCATAAGCGGTATCCCAGTTGCGATGCCAATCCAGCTCCCCTTCCCTTTTATGGGTAAAATAATCGATTGCCCCGTTTAAATGGCCATAGAAGTAGGTAAAACCTCGATTCAACGGATAATACGCTTTTCGGGAATGTCCCAGATGCCATTTCCCTATGATGGCACGGTCGGTATAACCTGCCTTTTCAAGCATTTCCGGTAGTAATTCTTCTTCGGTATCCAGGCCGAAATCCCGCCAGGGAGGAATTACCGTTTCCCTTAATCCGAAGCGGTTGGGGTACCTTCCCGTCAATAAGCCGGCCCGGGTAGGTGAACTGACGGGAGCTGTATAGAAACGGTTCATCCGGATCCCGTTTGCTGCCAACTGATCCAGATTGGGGGTCCGGATATTGCTTCCGTGATATCCGACATCCCCCCATCCCAGGTCATCTGCCAATACGATAATGATATTCGGTTTTTTGCATTTCTGGGCAGATATCGTGCCGGTAGCACTTAAAAAGAAAGCGGGTAATAATACCGGATAGATGGTCTTGGGGATCATGGGAAAGTTATTCGGATGGTAGTTCGGGTAGTGAATTTCGCCAGTCTAAAGCCAGTTTTTTTAATTCCTGTGTGATCTCCGGATATTGATCACGGACATTCATGTTTTCCCTGGGATTGTCGGAAAGGTTGTACAACATCACATCAGAACCGTCTTTATTAACCAGTAATTTCCATTCTCCCTTCCTGACCGCTACATTAGGACTGGCATCTTCACCATTTGCTTTCGGAAAAGCTTTGCTCTCATTTCGTTTGTATTCCCAGAATATAGGTTTTTTCCTTTCCTGTTTCTTTCCCAGTAAAGCCTGGCTCATGTCCATACCATCACTGCGGTATTCTTCGGGAAGAGAGACATTGGCGATGTTACACAGGCTTTCAAACATATCCAGTGCACTGATCACACTTGTTTCATCCGATTTCCCCCCGGGTATAAGACCCTTTGTGTCCCATATGATCAGTGGCATCCGGGTACCGCCGTCAAACAACGACGCTTTACAGCCACGCATATTACCTGCCCGGCTGCCGCGGAAACTCGGGGCCGGACCATTATCGCTCGTGAATATGACAATGGTGTTGTTATCAAGATCCAGTTTCCTGATCCCTTCAAGTAAACGCCCTATCTGCCTGTCGTAATCAGCCAGCACCGAACGGAAGTTTTTTTCCGACTGTACCCCATCCGGAAAGCGATCCTGTTCCTCTATATTTCCGATCCATGGTGTATGCATATCGTCCGGCCATAAGTTGATGAAGCAGGGCGTTCCTTTGTGGCGTTTCAGGAAATCCAGCGTTTTGTCTACAAAATAAGCCGTCCTGTCCCAGCGTTGGATACTGTCTTTGGGTGACCATATCCAGTCCGTTGCTGTTAATAGCGGATCAGGATCGGGACTTTCGTAAGTACTGGAGTATTCGTCATATCCGTATCGGTCGAAAGAAGGAGCGTTGTCCACATCGCGGCCCCCTCCCAGATGCCATTTTCCAAAATGTCCTGTTTTATACCCGGCTGCTTTCATCGCCTTGGGTAGGGTAGGAGCTTCCGGATCGAGAAAATCAGCCATTTCGGCTTCTCGGTTGCCTTCCCTGAACTGCAGGTAACTGGTGATGTTCCACCGGGCGGGATGAATGCCTGTCAGTAATCCTGCCCGGGAAGGAGAACTGATAGGAGAAGCACTGTAATACCGGCTGAAATGAATGCCTTCAGCAGCCATACGGTCAATATTAGGGGTCGGGATAAATTTTCCACCATAAACACCGATATCTCCATACCCCATATCATCGGTCAGTATGAAAATAATATTGGGATGGTCATTTCGCGTTTCTTTACTGGTACAGGAAACACAGGATATACCGGCCAGAAAATAATTGAAAAAACGGTGAGGTTTCAAAATGAATGGGATAATTAAAAGTTAAAACAAAGCAATATGGTTCATGTACAAATATAGGCAAATCCGATGAAAGGGAAAATACCGTCATCAGTTTTCTGTTTTGTTTGGCAGTAAATTTTCCGTAACTTTGAGAATTGTTAATCTTAAGAGAATAAATATGAGAAAATTAAAACCACTTATTTTAGATGAAACATCTGAAAGATAAGAACTTGTTGATGAGTTTTATAAAAAATACTGAAAGGTGGCTCAGCTCATAAATGTATTATAAACAAAGAACTTCGAACTATCTCTATGATCAGTGGGCTAAACCGGGTTTGGTGGAAACATCAGGATATGGTACATAGGATGTTGATAGAGTTTGTAAAGTGATTTAAAATGAAAATATGGGAATTTATAAAATAATTTTTTTTTCATTATTTACTGTTGGGTGGATATCTGGTACTTATGGTCAATTTAATCCGGATTCGTTGGTTATCATGAATGAAAAATTTTATGATTATGTCGCTGATAAAAACCCCCTTTATACAGAAGGCCTTGTTGATACCTTATGTCTCCATGGCGAAAAATATTTTTTCAGCCGTACTCCGCTTGCTGCAAGAAAAGGATATACCAATATCTTGCCTGATGATAATGAGGGGATTACTTCCACTGGTGCCGGTCCGGTTCATTCTAAGGCTTACCGTGTTTCATGGCTGGTAAGAAATGATTCTTTATTCATTGATAAAATATATCCTTTTTATCGGTTTTGGTATTCAACTGATGAAAACGGTCTCTTGCTGGAAGAATCTCTTTGGAAACCTATCAACATTATCCCGGAAGATACCATCTTATTCAGATTCGAATCATTTACGGGTAATCTTTTCAAGAACGGACTTTTGTTTGTTGATTGGATCAATGGAGATTTTGGCATATTAAAAATCAATCCCAATGCTCCTGAAAAGAAAGCAGAGTCAATATTGAGGATTAAAGAAGCTGATTATATATATCCTCCTTTGCTCCTGAATGTCGCAAATGGAATAGTCTCGGAAGTAAAAAAGGATAAAAAAGCGATAAAACGCTTAAAAAAACTGGCCAGGTCTGCTGAAAAATCCAAAAATATGGATGAAAAAATTAAAAATATGCGTCCGGAAAAAGCTTCGAAAAAACGGGAAAAATTGCTGGAACAAACCGAGAAGAGGCAAAAACGTTCATTTAGAAAGATGGAAAAGAAAACCGATAAGTTGCTTCGATAAAACTAATTGTATAGATTCATTTCTAAATCAATTTGATGCGAAAAAAAATATTGCTTAAAATATTATTTTTGCTATTGCCATTTATTTATGTTCAAGGGCAATTGGCAAACGACTCTATAGTTGTTGCAAATGAAAAACACTATGATCAACTTATAAAAAAAATACCATTTTATGTGGAAAGCCTTTTTGATACGCTCTGTTTTAATGGGGAAAAATATTTTTTCAGGCATACTCCGCTTGTAATAAAAAAGGGGTATACCAACATTATCCCTGAAATGTTTAATTTCAGACCTATTTTTGGTACTACCGCACATAAAGGTTACCGTTTTTTGTGGTGTATAAGGAACGACTCCCTTTATATTGCCGATATTCATCCTGCCTTCCAGGGATATCACAAAGATTATCAAATGAAAGAAATAATTGATTTTGTACCGCGTGATACGATCATATCAAGGCTGGAAGCTTTTTCGGGCAGTAATTTCAGGGAAGGGCTATTATTTATTGATTGGATCAACGGTGATTTTCCTGTGGTTAAAGCGAATCCGGATCCTCCGGAAACTAAAAAATCCTTATCATGGAAATTATACGATACCGATTATTTGTATCCTCCATTAATTTTCAGTTTTAAAAACGGGTTAATTGTTGGTATAAAAGAGGACAAGAAAGGAATAAAAGACTTGAAAAAGATAGATAGGAAAAATAATCATTAATCAATAAAATGCACTAACATCAAGCTATTTACAGATATTTTTTTATACAAAACCCACACCGTTTTTCTGTAAATATACATTTATGAAACATCTGGTATTTCATGAAAACTAAAATCATAAATGAAATTATTTATCTTTAAATTTTTCTATTGATCAGGAAATTTAGAGTTTTTATCTATTGTAACTTTAGACTGTCAATGAAAATATGAAATATTCAACAATCAATGACCGATCATGAAATATCCGCTAATATTTATTTTAACCATTATATCCATGCTGGCTTCGTGTCATCATGAAGTATTCCTTTATGTCTCAGTAGACGGGGATGACCGTAACCCTGGTACCGAAGCGGCTCCTTTTGCAACGGTAAAAGCAGCACAGGAAGCCGTACGTACTATCAAAAATCCGGTTACCGTATACCTACGCGGAGGCACCTATTGTCTGACCGGCCCGGTGGTGTTTACCGGAGCGGATTCCCGTACAAGGAAAACACCAGTGACCTATGCCGCCTTTCCGGGAGAAACGGTAAAGATCAGTGGGGCGGTGAAGCTGGAAAAACTGAACTGGGAGACTTATAAAGAACCCATCATGCAGGCCAAAGTAGACCAGCCAGTCATATTTGACCAGCTGTTTGTGAACGGAGAACAGCAAAGGATGGCCCGTTATCCAGATTATGATCCTGCAGCATCCCACTATAACGGGACGGCAGCAGATGCCATCGATCCGGCAAGGGTTGCCCGGTGGAAAAATCCTGAAGGTGGTTATGTACATGCATTACACCGGCATGAATGGGGCGGATATCACTGGGTGATCACCGGAAAGGATGATCAGGGCGAATTGAAGTTGGAAGGCGGTTACCAGAATAACCGGTTAATGGGCATGCATCCTGTACACCGTTTTGTGGAGAATATTTTCGAAGAACTGGATGCACCCGGAGAATGGTTTTTTGATAAAGAGCAACAAATACTCTATTTCTATCCGCCGGCCGGAATTGATCTGGCAACGGCAGTGATCGAAGTGCCTCAACTAAAAGAATTATTCGTTTTCAGAGGAGTATCCGAAGGATCGGGAGCTATCGGGATCATCGGAGAAGAAGACGGGCCGACAGCGATCTTTACTGCTTCAAAAATGGCAAGGCATGTAACATATATTTCCCTGGAAGGAATGGAACTGACCCATACCCTGCGTACGTTTATGGATACCAAAGAACCCCTCCTTCGCAGTGACTGGGCTATTTATCGTAGCGGAGCCGTTTTGATGGAGAATGCCGAATATTGTAGCATCAGGAACTGCTTTTTCAATACGGTAGGGGGAAATGCCGTATTTATGAGTAACTACAACCGGCATAATGAAGTATCCGGGTGCCATATCGCCAATGCGGGTGCCAGTGGAGTATGCCTGGTGGGTGATCCCGGGGCCGTGCGTTCTCCTTCCTTTGAGTACAATGAATATGTGGAAGTGGAAGATATGGACCTTACGCCGGGCCCTAAAAACGATAATTTCCCTTTTGGATGCCTGGTATATGATAACCTGATGCACGATCTCGGACGGGTGGAAAAGCAGGTGGCCGGTGTGCAGATATCCATGGCGCAGGATATTACGGTAAGCCATAATACGATCTATAATGTTCCCCGTGCTGGTATCAATATCGGGGATGGCACCTGGGGCGGTCATATCATTGAATACAACGATGTGTTCAATACTGTCCTGGAAACCGGGGATCATGGTTCGTTCAACTCATGGGGCCGTGACCGTTTCTGGCATCCCAAACGGAATGTCATGAATGAACGGGTCGTCAACAATCCGGATCTGGTGTTACTGGATGCCATAAAAACCGTAATTATCCGTAACAACCGCTTTCGTTGTGATCATGGATGGGATATCGATCTGGATGACGGATCAAGCAACTATCATATATATAATAACTTATGTTTAAATGGCGGGCTTAAGCTCCGCGAAGGTTTCTTCCGGCTGGCGGAAAATAATATCATGGTCAATAATTCTTTCCATCCGCATGTATGGTTTGCCAACAGCGGTGATGTGTTTATCCGCAATATCGTTTCCGCAGGATATTTTCCTATTTCGATGAACAATGGCTGGGGTAGGGAAATTGACAACAATATCTTTCCGGATGAAAAATCATTGGAAGCAGCCAGGAAAAATGGTACGGATGCCCATTCGGTAGTGGAGGATGTCCGGTATCTGGATCCTGCAAAAGGAGATTTCCGTGTACCTGAATCATCGGTTGCCCTCACCAAAGGATTCAGGAATTTTGCCATGGATCAGTTCGGTGTAGTATCCGAGAACCTGAAAAACAAAGCGGAAAAAATACCGATCCCGGAGTTGGTTTCATTGAATCATTCCGAAGATCATGTTTATGAAATGTTGGGTATGAAACTGAAAAATATCACCACACTGGGTGAGCGTTCGGCGGCAGGATTGAGCGACGCTTCAGGCGTCTGGGTCGTGGAAGTCTTACCTGGAAGCGTTGCCGAAGGGATCATCCAACCCAATGATGTGATCATACAGTTCCACCGCAGGAAAATCAATCATATACGGGACCTGAAAGAAGCGCAGATGCAATCCGGAAGCCGGAAATCGGTAACCCTGTTCCGTAATCAGAAAGAGATACAGGTTTCCATTCATTTTAACCGCTAATGTCTATCTGCGGACAAAATACTTTGGGTTTATTATAAAATACTTGTTATTTACAAAAGCCGTTATCACTTTTTGGGAATTCCCGGCTTTTCCATGTTGTATAAAAACTTGTTGAATTACATAAATTCTCGTAAATTTGTGTTTTTGTTTTCTGATACGAAATTTCACATTTTAAAATATAATGAGCTTTTTAAATTCTGTATTATCCTCACTCTTCGGTAACAAAGCTGATAAAGACATCAAAGAAATACAACCCTATGTTGACAAAGTAAAACTGGAATACGACCGGATCATTCATCTTTCCAATGATGAATTAAGGGCGGAAACAGATATTCTGAAGAAAAAAATAAAGGACGCTACACAGGAAGATGAAGCCGAAATCCTGAAACTGAAAGAAAAGGCTGAAGCGATTGATACTCCTGTAGATGACGTCGAAAAATTATACAAGCAGATCGATCATCTGGAAAAAGATGTGATTAAAACCATCGAGGATACCCTCAATGAAATACTCCCTACCGCTTTTTCAGTGATAAAAGATACTGCCCGCCGCCTTAAAGAGAATGAACGGGTAGAAGTAACCGCGAACGATTTCGACCGTGCCCTGGCTGTGAAAAAAAATAATGTCCTGATAGAAGGAGACAAAGCAGTTTACCTGAACCGGTGGATGGCCGGAGGTAACGAAATTGTCTGGGATATGGTACACTACGATGTTCAGTTGATCGGTGGTGTTGCACTGCATCAGGGAAAGATTGCGGAGATGGCGACCGGGGAAGGAAAAACACTGGTGGCTACGCTTCCTGTGTTCCTGAATGCTTTGGCAGGAAGGGGGGTGCATGTGGTTACCGTGAACGATTATCTTTCAAAACGTGACTCCGAATGGATGGGTCCGTTGTACGAATTTCACGGATTATCGGTGGATTGTATCGACAAACACCAGCCCAA
>JAISOY010000125.1 GCA_031275285.1 Bacteroidales bacterium
GAGGTGCGTACAGGCATCGATCAGGTTGGTAAAAACCTCTTTCATCACGGCAAAATCCATCGTCGCATTGATGCATAACTGTGTTTTCTGTCCTGTCGGTACATTTTCAGGCGAATCGGACGGATACATCTTCAGTTGTCCTTTTTCATCCTTCTGCACAAAATCTTCATAAAACAACGCTACTTCCTTCATAAAGGGTACGGCTCTCCGGCGAAGGAACTCATCATCGCCTGTAAAAAGCCAGTAATCGTAGAAAAACTGGGCCAACCAGCCTGCTCCTCCCGTAAAGAAGACATCATGGGGGATGGCTCCGGTCTTTTTCCCGAAATCATCAATCATACGAATGGGTGTCAACACCCCGCGGCAACCGTAATATTTCTCTGCATTTTCGCGAAAGTCAGCTACTCCCGATTCCACAAGGTTAATCAGGGACAACAGTACTTCGGGCAGATTACCCTGTAGCGCCTGCCAGTAATTCATTTCTATATTTTCATTAAAGAAAAAAGATCCCTGCCAGGGAGGAAAATACAATCCGTTCCATACGCCCTGCAGGTTAGCTGGTAAACCATCAGGATTGGAACTGCATATCAGGAGAAAACGTCCGTAGTTATGCATCCTTTCAATCAATGCATTGGATGTTTGTCCCTTATAGGCATCCAGTAACAGGCGTTCGTTCGATAGCTGACGGTTGACTCCTGCATGAAGATCGACCTTACAGCGGTTAAACATTTTCTGGTGTATCCGGACATGGTTTTTCAATAGTTCGTCATAATCCGCCGGAAGCGAGTTCAACGCCTGTCTGGCTTCGTCGAAACGTCCGGAAGGAGTCCCTTTGTAGAACATCCGGATCAATACCAGTACATGGTCGGCATTTTCTACAGATAAAATATCCCCTGTACGTGTGTTTACGGTTTTAATACTTCCGCCCGACGGAATTATTTTTGCTACGGCGCCGAAATATGCTCCATCATCCTCCCGTTGTCCCGATATACAGATAAATCCCTGCGGGTCTGTCTGCGGGTTTTCAAATTTCAGTCCCAGCTTATCGGGACTAACCAGCACGGATTTATTGACCGCATCGTTAAAATCATGCGGAGTCAGGGAGAAATTTCCGGATATGCTGCCTTTTTGGTTGGTTTTTAAACGCAGTACCACCACATCATCGGCACGGGAAACAAAGAGCGAACGTGAAAAAAACAATCCGCCTTCATCCCAGTATACTACGGCTTCACCGGTCTCGAAGTCCAGCGTACGGCCATAACCGGAAAAAGGAGTTACCGGCTGTTGCCTGATTTCAAGGTCAAATCCAGGCTGATACTCGCCGCTCCGGGTATTTCCGTAACCGCTTTCCCGGATTTTCCCCATAAAAAAATCACTGGCCTCTTCGTAACGCCCTTCATCCATCATTTGGCGTAAACGGGGAAGATGCACCGAAAAATCAGGTAAGTCTTTATGGTTGCGATGATAGAAATATCGCTTGTGATTGAGCATCACCCGCTCACGGGTAACATTACCGTAGAGCATGGCGCCTATGTCGCCGTTGCCTGTTGGTAAGGCTTCGCGCCAGTCGACCGCAGGATATTCCATATACATACCACAGGTGGGTTGTTTTTCTGTTTTTTGAGCGTATAATGTCCTTATTCCCGAATAAAACAGGAATATCCACAGCATAAAGAAGATCCTCTTGTTCATCATTTTTATCGGTTATTGAATTTCGACTTAAATATACGGCTTCCGGCATCAACCACCTTGTAATTTCGTCCCTAAATGATGTAATATTGTCTCATACTATGATGATTTGTCTTATTATTAAATTACTTTACCTGATTTTTACCGGTTTATGAAATATCCGGAAACCCCGATTACCCGCAGGTATCAATTCCTTAATCATCCGAAATATAAGCCAATTAGCTTTATTTCAGCTCATTTTCTCATAAATATTCCCGTCTCGCTGCCTGTAATGGTTCAGATTCTTAACGAACCGCGGAATCCTCTCACGGCATAGTATGATGAGGCGCCGTTGTGGTACACAAAAGTGTGTCCGTAGCGATAATCGCCAAAGATAGCACCGCCGAGCTTTCTGATTTCAGCAGGTGTTTTTAGCCAGCTGGATGTTTTCGTATCGAAACTTTCCAGTTTTTGTAGTGTCCGGTAGGTTTCCTCTGTCAACAATTCGATTCCCATATCAGCAGCCATGTCAACGGCATTGTTTTCCGGTTGATGTTCCTTTCTCGATTCCTGCCCCTCACGGTCATAGCAGACATTTCTCCGGCCTTTAGGGCTTTCCGCCGAACAGTCGTAGAAAATATATGCGCCTGTTTCCGTTTCATCACCTACTATATCCGGTTCGCCACCGGTCCTTTCCATTTCAATCAGCGACCATAGCTTTTCAGGGTGGGCTTCCAGCTTTACCTGTACATTCACCCATTTGATCCCTTGATGCCGGTGCATGTTTCGTTCGAAACGTTCTTTCAATGTGTTGAGTATGGCTTCTTTTTGTTCCGGGGGAATTTCTTTTTTATTATTCTTTGTCATGTTCAGTTATTGATATGGTTAGTCTGCGATTTAGGTCTGCATTCTTTGGTACGGCATATCATTTGCCGATGTCATTTCGTAAAACGACCATAACGAAGTCGGACCGCGTATATAGACCGTATTTTTTTACAGCTTTAACAGGAGTTTGTCCAGATTTTCGAAGGCCATATTTATTCCCTCTTTAAAACCCATTTGGATCAGCATTTCCAGATCGGCAGTACGATCATGCCGTATGTTGATATTTACCGATGTTATACCATTATTCTCAATGAAATTAATGGTCCATAATGAATGAGGCATTTCCGGGTTCTCGTTTCCGTTCTCATCGCAAAATGCATCTAACCAGGATATTTGTCTGGTCGGCTCGATGCTTTTGTACTCAGCTTTACTCCAATGTGTTTCATTTTCAGGACTGATCATTGCATATAGCCACATTCCTCCCTCTTTAAAGTCCATGGATCTGGTTTCGGTACGGTATGGTTTCGGCGCCCACCATTGATCGAGGAACATTGGTTTTGTCCATGCATTCCAGACAAATTCTACATTTGCAGCGAATTCACGTGTAATATGTACCGTGTTGTTTTCTGTGTTGATCCGGAAGTCGGATAATGGCTTGTTTTTCATTTTTTTTACTTATTGATTGATTTTTTCCAGTTGCTGTAATAATTGTTCCGCCTTCTTTCTGGTCGAATTACGCGAAGAACCTGCCGCATTTCCGATAAAGGTAACAGCTGCTTCTTCATTTTTTAGTTCCTCAAGAAAAGGCTTGATGGCTTCCAGCACTTTTCCTGTTGCAATATTTTTACATTCCTCCGTTTCAAATATATCTTCAGGTATGAGGAAAAATTCGTCGAAAATTTTCTTCCTGTGTTTTTCCTTGTTTTTTGCGATCAATCCGAGCGAAAAAATAACATGATTACAGGAAATAAGCGCCCCGCAATGTAAAATCCCGATAAAAAGATCGATTATTTCATCGGTTTTATCGTCCGTATCCACTGCCGAAAGATAGCCGATGATATCGATGGCTGTCCATTTCAGGATATTGTTTGTACCCGATACCAGCGTTGTCCAGTAATTAAAGTACGGATACAACGATACCGGATCTTCAATTGCTGTATGAAGCAACTCTTTGGCAAATCCATATTTGACCTTAGGATCTTTGGAGGCTAATTTTTCCAGTTCTGCTTTTGTGATCATGTTAGATACAAGTATTGCCAATTAATTAATGTAAACGTAATCAATTCGATCAATGCAATTTAATTAAATAATAAATAGAACAGAGTGCTTAAAACTTTTGCATTGAACTTCTTTGTTTTACAAAAGTAAAATCTTTTATATTAACTTCTTGATCCATTTAAATTTGCTCTCACTGTAGGGAGGAAGTTTAATATTTTCCGCTCCCAATTTGGCTTTTTTCAGGATCGCTTTTTTGTGTGAGAAGGTATCGAACCCAAATTTTCCATGGTAATTGCCTATTCCGGAATTTCCTACCCCGCCGAATGGGATATTCCCGTTAACAAGATGCATGATCGTATCATTAATACATCCGCCACCGAACGGGATATGCCTGATAAATATATCTTTCTCCTTTTTGTTGTCCGAAAACAGATATGCTGATAACGGTCTCTCACGGGCTTGTATTTCTTCCAATGCATGATCCAGCTTTTTAAAAGTAATGACAGGCAGGATCGGACCAAAAATTTCTTCCTGCATAACGGCATCTTCCCAGATAACATGATCCATCACTGTGGGGCCGATATATAATGTCGATTCATCGAAGTTGCCCCCGTAAACCACTTTTGACGAATCTATGAGACGGAGCAATCGATTGAAATTCCGGTCGTTGATGATCTTTACATAGTGTTGGGCGCCATCTTCATATCCGGTTTCTTCGATCCGCTGTTTCAACAAAGTGATGAAACGATCTTTAATATCTTCTTCTACCAGTAAATAATCCGGGGCTACACAGGTTTGACCGGCATTCAGGAACTTACCCCAAACGATCCGCTTAGCAGCTACCTGCAGGTCTGCATTCTTTGTCACGATTGCAGGAGATTTCCCGCCCAGTTCCAGCGTTACCGGGATAAGGTTTTTGGCGGCTGCCTCGTATACGATTTTGCCGACGCGGGTGCTTCCGGTAAAGAATATCTTATCGAACCTCCACTGTAAAATTTCCG
>JAISOY010000126.1 GCA_031275285.1 Bacteroidales bacterium
CAACCTTATGGCCGGATTTCAAAAAAAATGATTTTTATAAAGCGATTGCTTCTTTTCAGCAGAGAGAACGTCGTTTTGGTAAAACAAGTGAGCAGTTAGATCAACAAGAAAAATCTAAAAATCAATAGAATAGTATGTTGCGAAAAGTAACACTTTGTCTTATTTTTGTATATTCATCAGCTTTTATTAATTTATTCGGACAGGAATCTGTAGATTATTCTAATTTACCTGTGATGGACTATTCCAATGCACAAGATTATGTGATTGGTGGAATTAATGTTTCAGGTGTGAAGTTTATGGATGCACAGATATTGGCAAGTATGTCCGGACTGGAAGTCGGACAGAAAATAACAGTTCCTGGTGATGATATTACTAAAGTTGTTGAGAAATTTTGGTCTCAGGGTTTATTTTCAGATGTGAAAGTTATTGCCGAGAAAATAGAAGGGAATATGATTTTTCTTGAGATTTTTCTTCGTGAACGTCCTCGTTTATCAAACTTAACAATTGAAGGTGTTCGGAAAGGAGAAGTAAAGGACCTGACTGAAAAAATCAATGTCAGGCCCAATAGTCAGATTACCGAAAATGTCTTGAATAATATAAGGACCATAATTACAAAACATTACAGGGAAAAAGGATTTTATCAGGTTTCTACTGAGTTTGTCCAGAAGCAGGATACTACTATGGTAAACCGGATAGCATTGAAAGTGATTATTAATAAGCATCAAAAAGTAAAAATTGCCGAGATTGATTTTATCGATAATTCCGAATTTAAAGATATGAGATTACGCCGGGTCATGAAAAAGACCAAGCAATTAAAACGTAATTTTAATATCTTTAAGGGTAAAAAATACATCGAAAATAATCTCAAGGAGGACCGGACAAAATTGGTGGAATTTTATAATGAACATGGATACCGTGATTTTAAAATATTGAATGACTCTATTACCTTTGTCAATAATAAACGTGTTGTATTGCATATCAGGGTAAGTGAGGGGAACAAATATTATTTTCGTAACATTACCTGGGTGGGAAATACCAAATACCCTACAGATATGTTACAAAGGATTCTGGGTTATAAAGAAGGAGACATATATGATCAGATAGGTTTGAATAAACGTCTCAATTATGAAGAAGATGCTGTAAGTTCATTGTATACCAATAATGGTTATCTGTTTTCACAGATCATGCCTGTAGAGTTACGTATTGAAAATGATTCTGTGGATGTTGAAATGCGTATTCATGAAGGAGAGCAGGCTACTATTGATAGGGTAATTATAAAAGGAAACAATAAAACCAATGAACATGTAGTGCGCAGGGAGCTTCGTGTACGTCCGGGAGACCTGTTCAGCAAAGAAAAATTGATGAGGGATGTACGTGAATTAGCCACGCTAGGGCATTTCAACCCCGAAGCATTGCAACCGGATATCCAACCCAATCCGCAAAATGCTACGGTAGACATCGTTTATCCCCTTGAAGAAAAGGCGAATGACCAGTTGGAATTATCGGCGGGATTTGGTGGAGGTATGTTCATCGGTCGCGTAGGGGTACGTTTCAATAACTTTGCCGCTAGTCGTATATTGGATCCTAAAGCCTGGCGTCCGGTTCCTTCAGGAGACGGGCAAACGCTTGGGTTATCCGTTCAATCTAATGGGAAATATTACCAATCATATAATATTACCTTTGTAGAACCATGGTTGGGCGGAAAAAGAAGAAATTCATTTTCGGTTTCGCTGTACCATTCAAAAATTACCAACCAGACATATTATTGGAAATCGGAAGGTCGCGATCAATTTTATAAGACAACAGGTATTACTGTTGGGTTAGGACGTATGTTAAAATGGCCGGATGACTGGTTCTCGTTAAATACGGATATTACTTATATGCGTTATAGAGTACAGGATTGGCCAAGATCAGGCGGATATTATAGTCTTCCTTTCAGCGATGGGACATCTAATAATATAAATTTAGGAATTACATTGGGCCGGAATTCACAAGACCAACCGATTTATCCGAGAAGTGGCTCAAATATTTCTTTAGCATTAAATATAACACCGCCATGGTCGGTTTTTAATAACACAAATTACAAATCGGCTAAAGATTCAGAAAGGTATAAATGGATCGAATACCATAAATGGAAATTCAAAGCAGATTGGTTCCTGAACCTCTTTGATAAACTAGTATTAGCTACTCATTTTCAGTTCGGATACCTGGGATATTTTAACAAAGATGTCGGATATTCTCCTTATGAGGGATTTGACATGGGAGGATCAGGCATGCAGGGATATCAAATTCATGGCATAGAAATTGTTCCTATGAGAGGGTATCAGGATGGTGCATTGACTCCACAGGTAAGCGAATATTACAGTAAAGCCAATATTTATACCAAGGCAAGCCTGGAGTTGCGTTATCCGGTAATCATGCAGCCTGCGTCTACCATATTTGTTGTGGCCTTTGCCGAGGGTGGTAATGCGTGGTATGAGTTCAAGGATTTTAATCCGTTTGATATGAAAAGAACAGCAGGTGTTGGAGTAAGGGCGTTTTTGCCTATGTTTGGAATGTTGGGAGTTGATTGTGGATATGGCTTTGACAGGTTGCCTAATGGAACTGGTAGAAAAGTGGAATTCCAATTCATTCTGGGACAACAATTTTAATAAAAAGAGTAGTTAAAGAAAATTTTCATTCCTTAAAAGAATCATAAGATGAAGAAAGTAATTTTTTTATTTATTTTGGCCGGATTTTCCGCCATGCCGCTTATGGCACAGAAATTTGCATTCGTTGATACCGAATATATATTGAATAATATTCCTGCTTATAAATCTGCACAAGGACAGATTGAGAAATTATCAAGTGAATGGCAAAAAGAAATTGAAGAAAAGTATAGTGAAATAGAGAAGATTTATAAAAATTACCAGGCTGAAAAGGTAATGCTTTCGGATGATATGCGCAAAAAAAGAGAAGATGAGATCATTCAGAAGGAACAGGTGGTGAAAGACCTGCAAAAGAAATATTTCGGGCCTGAAGGAGAGTTGGTAAAAAAACAACAGGAGTTGGTGAAACCTATACAGGATGAGGTATACAAGGCTGTTAAAGAAATGGCTGTTGAAGGAGGATATGCTGCAATTTTTGATACATCTTCAGATGCCAGTGTGTTATATGCCAATCCGAAGCAGGATAGGAGTGATGAAGTTCTTGAAAAATTAGGATATAAGAATTAATTACCTATTTTTGCAACAAAAATTTTAATTCACGATAAATAATGAAGACTTTAATTAAACTTGTATTTGTACTTGCTATCGCTGCTTTTTGTAATAATATTTCTGCCCAGAGTCAGAAGCCGGTCAAGTTAGCCCATATCGATATGGCAGAGCTGATCGGATCGATGCCGGAAAGGGATTCTGCTATGGCTAACTTACAAAAGCTTCAGAAAGAACTGGAAACAGAGTTGGAATCTTTACATGTCGAACGTAACAGGAAGTATGAAGAATACACTAAAAATAATGCAACCTGGACAGCGCTGGTAAAACAATCAAGGGAGGAAGAGATACGTACTATAGAACAGAAAATCAGTGAGTTTCAACAGTCAGCCTATGAAACCCTGCAGCAAGAGCAGGAGAAACTCTTACAACCTGTTATAGAAAAAGCCAATAAAGCCATCGATGTTGTTTCAAGGGAAAACAATATTACTTATGTCTTTAATTCACAGGCTTTAGTATTTAAGGCTGTTGATTCACAGGATATTCTTGAATTGGTACAGAAACAATTAGGTGTTAAGAAATAATAATATAGTTGATATAATAACAAAAAACACGAACATTTTTGTTCGTGTTTTTTGTTATTATACAGGAAGTCAGATTATCTGATTGTTTGATAAGAAAAAATACTTTCTGATCCATCACACAAATTTATGTGATCGAAAAATCAAAACAACTGCAACTGTCTACCCAATTCTTCCCCATGGTATAAATCTTTGTCTGATTTTAGTTAATATACAAGCTTGTTGTTTTAAATAAAAAAAGCCGACCATTTTGGCCGGCTTTGTGGTACCACTCGGGATCGAACCAAGGACACACGGATTTTCAGTCCGTTGCTCTACCTACTGAGCTATGGTACCTTTTTGACGGTGCAAAGGTAAAAAGAGTTTTCTAAACCGCAAGCAGTTCAAGGTATTTTTTAATAAAATTTGATCCTATAATTTTGATTTGACTGATTGATAGTGAAATGAGTCGGTTGTTATTTAAATGCATTATTCAGCTCTCCATAGCGTTGTCTTTTCATAGTAGCAGATAAGAGCCGTTTTAACAATCTGACTGTTTGATCCCATAAGTGAGTATATTATACTATTGTTATTAATTAAGTTGACAATTATAGTCTTAATTTCTTTTACTTATCTTAGGTCAGGTATTTTCTTTTTATTTTCCTAAGTTCAAAAGGTGCAGTTATGAAATCTTTGATTTTTAATTTAGAACCACCGATATCTACCCATTTAAAAAGAGGGTATTCATAGATTTTGTTTATTGCATTATCTTTTCCCAGATACTGAATATATCGAGCCAAAATTTCTACATCAAAAAACCATTTTGTAATAAAAACATCATTAAAAAGAACCGGAATAACAGATCGTTTAAATAATTTAGCCCCACATTGTGTATCATAAACAGGTAGATCAATCATAGTAGAAACGACAGTTGCAAAAATACGTCCGAGATAATGCCGTTTCCGGTTTCTTTTTACTTCGGCGCCAAGGCGCATTAACCTAAGACCGGTTACAATATCAAAGTTATTTTCTACAGCCTGGTCAATAAAAGAAGGTATTTCATAAAGTGGTGTTGCAAGATCGGCATCCCAGAATCCGATAAAGTCAGATTCAAAGTTTTCATATGCATGTATCATGCCTAAACGTACGGCTTCTGCTTTCCCATAATTTTTTCCCAGGTTAAGCAAATGAAACCGACTACATTCGGCCGTTATTTTTGTAAGTATTGTTAAGGTATCATCAGAACTGCCGTCGTTTACAAATAAAAACCGGATATGGGGATTGGTTTTTATGAACTCAATAAAAGAAACAGGAGATAATCTTTTGCTTTCATTGTAGCAAGGTATTATGCAAATTCCGGTAATACCTACCCCTCGATCCTGTTCATATTCACCCATTTCCCTAACTAACTTCATTTGCCAAAATTACATTTTTTTCTTAAACATTCTCTTAGAATATAAGTTTATATCATCGAGCAGTGGGAGAGGGTTTGCCCCTGATTTTTCCTGTGTACCGGGTAGGACGATCCGGAATACAAACAGGATAAATCAGAGAGTAAAACATAACTTCTCCCATCTAAGATCAATTATTTAAAGAGATAGAAATGTGAGGCATGCTCCGGATCATATAAAGGATTATGATATTTTTCTGCAAAGTATATAAGTTGAAAGCCCCGGAATATTTATCCTGAGTGATTTAAGGATTCTGGAAAAAAAATAATCCAACAGCAAGATTTTTTCAAAGATATAAGACAGCGCCTTTTTACCATTCCAATCTCCAACTCCTTTCACATTTTTATTTTCAGATGTAAAATTTTGATGAACTTTTTGGATTAACCTGGGAAAAAGAAGGGATGAAAAAAAATAACCGCCGGCAATATAGGTCAATCCCGCGTTTTTGATACATCTTTCAAGCGAATGTTGTGAATACCTACGATAATGCCCTAACCATTTATCATGTTCACAATATAAAGATTGATAGGCCGGTACAGTAATCATAAAAACAGTATCCTGATTTATGTAATCATTTGTAGAGAGTGATTTTAAAAATCCAACATCATTTTCGATGTGCTCTATCACATCCAACAGGAAAACAACAGAAGCCGGTTTGCTATGAGGTATGTGTATTTCTTTTAAATCTTTATAAAAAGTAATATTGTAAGATTTGTATTTTTCAGTTAAAGAAGATATGAGTTTATCATCATATGCAGTATCTACAGCTATTAATTTAAAGCCAGGATATGAATTTGAAAATTGAGTAAGAAAAAAGACATCACCACTACCAATATCCAAAGCAACACCATTATCAATATTCCGGATATATTTTTTTATAATATTATTAACGACTTTACTACGGGCATATTCCCAGGGATGATTTTGTTTATTATTACTATGCCCCGGAACATTTAATTCTTTAATATCCATGAAAAATTATGATTTACCATGCAAATATAAAGTTTATTCAATATTATTAAGTTTGTAAAGATAGATATCCCATAAGGAGTGATCATCTTCAAATTTTTTACATAATTTTATTTGTAATTCATCTGAGTTTTCAATGGGTAGAGCAGAAAATATATATTTTCCTCCCATTGCTTTTATTTTCATAATGTTGATATCAAGTTGCTTTATACTTAGCCCACATTCTTTTAAACACATTTGCTTACAACTTCTCTCCAATTCATCGCTGAATAGGTAACATCGGCCGCCCCAATTATCAAAATATTTTTTTAATTCATTATTTTTCAATAATTCAGTTTCAATTATTTCCCTGAATTCCTGCTTATATCTTAAGAGGTAATTGTTCTGATAGCTATCTAAGGTGAAAAAACCATTGTATTGCGCGATGGCGGGATGAATGCCTAAACTAACGATCCTATATTCTTTCTTTTGAAGACCAATATGCCGGGATATCTCAGAAAATAAATCAGATGCATAAAAATCACAAAAACTGGGATAGTTGTACTTTACCTGTTCTTTAGCAAACAACTTTTCATAATTGATAGTTAATTCCTTGTTTGAATATATAATAACAACGAATTGGATGGTTATAAGAGAGTATAAGACATATTTTGGGATCCTATTATAGGTATATATAATAGTAACTGCTAATAAAATAAACCATAAGAAAGGATTGAAAAAAAAGAACCTTCCAATCTGGAAAGATAAGGTGATATTAAATGTATTCTGAAGGATATAACAGATAAGTGGGTACACCGCTTTTAAAGCAGTAATCAGTGCTATGGCAAGAATAAGTGAAATAATCACTTTCTTTTGTCCCGGTTTGATTTTCATAAAAAACAAAACGAGCAAAGCATATAAGAATATGGGAATCGTGTTAAATAAAGAGGCGTGATATTGTCCGGTAAAAAAGGTAATTATGAATTGTCTCGCTATGTTTTCAAAGGAATATGGTTCAAATATCCATGCAGTTCGAAAAGAAACATATTCTCCCGGATCCAGAAACCCTTTTATTGTAATGAAATTTGCAATGATAAAACAGGCGGTCAATAATCCTATGCCTATATGGTATTGCACACTTGTATTTCTATTTTTAGTGATCAACAGATAAATTCCAAAAACAACCAGTATTGATAAAATAAAAGGACCAATCAGTGCAAAATGTGAGTAAAATGGAAATAAGGCAATCACCATCCAGCTAATCAAATATTTCCGGTGATTGGCTAAATTCAGGAATGACCAGATAAGGATCGGTTGCCCGGTTACGGTTAACCCGAATAGTGGGTATAAGGGTATCATTGAGAATATCACTGCCAATATGATCACTATATTCTTATTATACTGTTTCATCAGGTAATCTTTCAAAAAAAGATATAATCCAATGAAACCGATTAAACGAACCAATATAGAATTGATTATATAAGCCCAGAAGGAAGGAAACAGGTAAAAGAGGAAACGGATAAAACTAAATTCGGAATGAAAGAATTTTTTTGGTAATCCATTCATTACATTATAAATGAGCTGATCACCATCAAAACCGGATAGCGAACCTGTGATTTTTAGTAGGTGTAAATATACAAATTCACTATCCAGATTATCATGAATTATCAGATAGGCATTGGTGCCGAGAAGAAAAAAAGGTAATCCGATTATGGTAATAATGAAAAGAATGCAGTATGTGCTTTTTATTGGGATGTATTTACCTTTTTGCATAAAAATATCACGTAATTTAAATGCTATCATTTTTGATAAAAATGGACAAAAGTAAAATATTCCTGACGAAAAAATGAACCAACTCTAATTTATATGGTGCATTGACCGTTTCATCGTTTCATTTTTCCCATGGCAACGTATCAAAATCCAGTTTTACAACCATTACTGTATTGGCCATTTCATTTGCCGGGAGATCCCGTAAACGTAACACAGGTTGTTGTGACACATGATCGGTGGGTGTCAGGTTAACTATAGTTTCAATCCTACGGCCATCATTAAGTAATGTCGCTTTTACGGGGCGTTTTTTTAATGGTGGAAGTTTTACACTGTTTCCTTGCTGGTCCTTATTCAGGTGAACATAAACCGTATTATTGCGTTGGGTAAGCATAATATTTCGGTTAGCGGTATATTGTGAGGCCGGCTGAACATCTTCCAATGACTCTTTTACTGAACGGTACCATTTTCCGATACGCTTTAAAATGGCTTCATTTTCCGTAGATATGATACCTTCAGCCGTTGGGCCGATATTCAGCAGGTAATTGGCGTCACGGCAAAGATAACGATCGATGCTTCGTAGTAAATGACGATCCGTATAATAATCTTCATCCGAGCGATATCCCCAGCTTTCTATTCCAATGGATTGACAGGCTTCCGTAGGTCTTGTAAAAGCTATAATGTCGTCTTTCTGAAAATCCCTTTCAGGTGTTCCGAAGTCGCCTTCATCAAATCCACGGTTATTAATCACAGCATCAGGCTGTAGCTTTCTTATCATATCATTGATAGCCGGATCTTTATGTTCCGGAACATTCATGTCCCACCAGAAACCGTTTATTTTTCCGTAATTGGTACAAAGTTCACGAACCTGTGCTTTTAAAAATTCAAGATATTCAAGCCAATTAGGATTATCCCCTTTCTGAGGAGGGAGTTCATGATGACGGCCTTCATTCGGGTATTTGGGATGATTCCAGTCGGCAATAGAATAATATAAAGATAAAGGAATATTCCGTTTATGGCATGCATCTGCCAACATTCCCAATATATCCCGCTTATATGGAGTATTCATTACATTGAAGGAAGTATATTTAGTATCCCACATGCAAAAACCGTCATGGTGCTTGGTTGTAAAACAAATATATTTCATACCTCCTTCCTGCATAATGTCCAGCCATTTTTCAGGATTAAATTTTTTAGGATTCCATTGTCCGGCTAATTGCATATACTGGGAACGTTCTACTTTTGCACGCCATTGATATTGTTCATGCCAGGCAGGGATTGCATATAATCCCCAGTGTATGAACATCCCAAATCGTTTTTCGAAAAACCAGTCCCGCCCGTCACCGAATCGCTTAATAGTGTCATTACCGGCAATAAACCTATCCGGAATAGAAGTGAATTCATGTATAGCTAGCGGGGAAAAAGCGGTTGCAAGAATACCAGATGCAGTATAGCGGAGGAAATTTCTTCTTTTCATAAGACTGGTTTATTTGGAATAAATGCGAAAATAGATAAATATTTATAAATATACAGAGCTGAAATCAGAAATGGTGTTTTATAAATTGAAATGTCAAAAGTATAAGTATTACATCTGTTTTTGGAAAAAAGCGAAAAAAACACTATTTTTGCATATATACATATCTAACACCCTCTTTCTTTCATTAGAGATAGTGTTATATCTCACTTAATACCGGGAATAGGTCATGAGAATGACAGGTACTTGTTGAGATACCCGTTTAACCTGAAAAATGTTGAAAACCATGAAATATCAATCTTACCAATTGCATAATTATACATCCATATCAGGCATTGAAAAATTGCCGGCTGCAGATCGTAAAGCGATTGAAATAGCCGGACGGGTACTACCCTTCAAAGCGAATAATTATGTTACCGAACAACTTATTAACTGGGATAATATTCCCGAAGATCCTATTTTCACGCTTTGTTTTCCACGTAAAGATCTTTTGAAAAAAGAACATTATGATTCTATTGAACATCTGGTGGAAAAGGGGGCTCCGGTGAGTCAAATAAAAGAAATGGTTAAATCGATCCGGCAGACATTGAATCCTAATCCGGCCGGACAGCATTTGAATGTTCCCATGATCGGACGTACTAAACTAAACGGGGTACAGCATAAATACCGTGAAACCGTGCTCTTTTTTCCTAGCCAGGGACAAACCTGCCATGCATATTGTACGTTTTGTTTTCGATGGCCCCAGTTTTCCGGTATGGAAGGGATGCGGTTCGCTATGAAGGAAACGGAACTGTTGGTAGAATATTTACGAAAACACCGTGAAGTGACGGATCTCTTATTTACAGGTGGTGATCCATTAACCATGAGTACTTCCCATATTACCAACTATATAAATGCATTGCTGGACAATGATTTGTTTAATATCCAGACGATACGATTTGGTACAAAATCACTGGCGTACTGGCCATATCGTTTTCTTACAGATCCGGATGCTGATGAATTGTTGCGGTTATTTGAAAAAATAGTCCGGCAGGGGAAAAACCTGGCAATTATGGCCCATTTTAACCATCCGGTAGAATTAACCACAGACGCTGTTCAGGAGGCAATACGACGTGTTCGTTCTACAGGTGCTCAAATACGAACGCAATCTCCACTGCTTAAGCATATCAATGACGATCCTGACTTATGGGCTGAAATGTGGCGGAAACAGGTAAACCTAAATTGTATCCCTTATTATATGTTTATAGCAAGAGATACAGGAGCCAAGGATTTTTTTGATATTCCGTTAGTAGATTGTTGGGATATTTTCCGTAAGGCCTACCAGCAAGTAAGTGGAGTATGTCGTACAGTCCGTGGTCCAAGTATGAGTGCAACTCCCGGAAAGATCCAGGTATTGGGTGTGAGTGAAGTAAGAGGGGAAAAGGTATTTGTACTGAGGTTTTTGCAGGGACGTAATCCCGATTGGGTAGGTCGTCCGTTTTTTGCCAAATATGATTCGGCCGCTACATGGTTAAATATGTTACAACCGGCCTTCGGAGAACAGAAATTTTTCTTTGAAGATGAATTAGAACGTTTGTATAAAGAAGATTATCACCATAGCGAAGCTAAGAATTTTGAATAATCAATTTTTGTCCTTAGTCAAAAAGGAGCAGGTAAAAACAAAAGGGCGGTTCTCTCGAACGGCCCTTTTTTCATTACTAAACATTTTACTATTTGATAACTATGAGAGATCTTTTATATGGTTATTTCATGAATTGAAATATTGATATATCACGATTTATTTTCATTACAAAGATGCAATATTCATTACAATATTACAAACATTATTGATAAAAAAATGGAAAAAAACTAAGACAGCATGCCTGTTAAATTATTCAGGTTTCATCTTTAAGGCAAACTGTTTTCCGAATTCTACCAATTGTTGGGATTTTTCTTCTCCCGGGTTAAACCTGCCTTTATACCCATCTTGCAGCACTTTTAATTTCAATCCGGTGAGATTACTTTCAATGATACTAACGGCTTCCCCACTCCAGCCGTAGGAACCAAAAGCAGCAGCTGGTTTACCTTTATCTCTTAACGGGTTGATTGTTGCAAATAGCTTATAGATAGGTAATAATGTATTTTGATTAATGGTCGGTGAGCCGACGATTAAAGCATCGGATCTTGTTACAGCAGCTTCGAGATCGCCAAGTAGCGCAAATTCAATATCCATCAACTCAATTTCATATTCACCTACTTGCTCTATTCCTTGTTTGACCCATTCTGCCATATATTTGGTATAGCCGTATGCTGACACATAGGTAATTAATATCCTATTGTTTTTACCTTCTGTTACAGATATATAATCGCTGGCTAGTTTTTCACTTTTTGAAACAATCTCTTTCCATGTTTTACGAAGGATCGGTCCATGACCTGTACAGATCATATGGATATTTAACGGCGCAATTTTTTCAATGGCCTTTAACATAAATTTACTGTATGGCCTGAGGATGCAATCAAAATAGTATACAAAGGCATCTTCATATTCTTCCTTATCGGTGATCAGGTCATCAAAAATGGGTTCAAAGCTATAGTGGGCGCCGAATGAATCGCAAGTAAACAAAAGTTGGTCTTCTTCCAGGTAGGTATACATTGTATCCGGCCAATGAAGATTCGGGGCTCCGATAAAACGAAGTGTCTTGTTGCCTAAATTCAAAGTATCCCCGTCTTTCACCTTTAAGGATTTAAAGGGACGGTTCATGATTTCGTTCAGATAGTTTAAAGCTTGTCCTGTTCCGACAACGGTAGCGTTAATTGCCAGATCAAGTAAGGCTGATAAGCTTCCGGAATGATCAGGTTCCGTATGATCCATGATGATATACTCAATTTCTTCCGGGTTACATACGGATTTCACTTTATCCAGGTATTCCTCGGTATATGTGTTCTTAACTGTTTCTACAAGTGTTTTTTTCCCGGCATTAATGAAATAAGCATTGTATGTGGTACCATATTTGGTCTCCATTACAATATCAAATACCTTTAAATCAGGATCAAGTACCCCAATCCATTTCACATCAGGGGTTACATCTAGTATTCTGTTGTTCATAAGCTCATTCTTTTACTGAAACAACAAAGGTAAACTAAACATTCAAAAATTACAATACCAATCATTCAATAGTCTGCATATGAGTGATGATGAATAGGCTGGCATCATTTTTGTAAAAATTCCATGGGGAATTTAATTGTATTATTAATTAAAACAGAAATATAATGAAAACAATCAGAAACTTATTATTTTTAGTTGCATTAGCTCCGGTTTTTTTTATTTCCTGTAATGACGATAAAGATGACAACACCTACGGCATAAGTGTTGGAATGGTGGAAAACCCGGATGGGAAAAACCAGTTTTTCATCGACACTGATAAAGGAAATAGATTATTTGTGAAAGAATCCAGGGTTCCTTACACCCCTAAGGATAGTCAACGTGTAGTGACCAGGTTTGTTATTCTTTCTGAAAAAGAAGCAGGAAGTGGGTATAATTATGATGTAGCCTTATTCGATTATTACAATATCCTGACTAAGAATATTTTTAATATTACTTCCGCAACCCAGGATAGCATTGGTAATGATCCTATTAGTATTTCTGATGTATGGGTCAGCAATGATTATCTGAATGTTGAATTCAATTACCTTGGCTACAGCAGGTCTCATTTCATCAATTTGGTATCAGACAGTGAAAAAACCTATGATGACGGAAAAGTACATTTGGAATTCAGGCATAATGCTAATGGCGATATGGCTAACCGGTGGTTCTGGGGTATCGCGTCATTTAATTTGAAAACGCTTCAGGAAGAAGGTAAAACATCATTGGATCTGGTAATACATAATCAAAATTATGATGGTGTAAGAACCTATGAAAGGAAATATACTTTTGGAGAAGCTTTGGAACAAACTTCATTGGAAATCGACCAGGATCAGGGTATAATCGAATAATTGACTTGGTCCTGTCACATTGTGAAAGGATATCATAAAAAATCCTGGCTAAAGTTTAGTCAGGATTTTTTTTATTCGGTGCGTTAACTTAGCCGGAAATATTAAAATTTTTGTTTTAAGACCATGACTTCCAGTTCTGCTTTTCCTTCAACAGCTTTTACAAATTCCTGGAAATGGGCACTATTGTTATGTGTATTAATGGCATCCTGAGATTTCCATTTTTCCACAAATGTGAATTTCAGAGGATCCTGTGTGTTTTCATATAAGCCGTATGATATATTGCCGGGTTCTTTACGTGTCGCATTTACAATCACTTGGAACGTCTTCATCAATTCGTCTTTGAATTCAGGATTTATAGTAACATTGGCAACAATAGTTAACTCATTGCCTGTACTAACGTTATCTTCCACATTTTTTACCGGAGTATCCGAAGATCCACAACTCATTAAAATATATACAGACAGAAATAAGAGAATGAAATTTTTTAATTTATTTTTCATGGTATTTATTAGTTTGAGTATCTATTTTGTAAAAAAAATAATAATTATATGCAAATGTACTTATTGTTTAGGAAAATCACAAATATGTTTTTTCCTTTAATGAACTAAAGCTTATCTACAGGCACAATCTCTTTGAATCCAGATAAAGACTTTTCCTCTTTCCCGATTAACTAATGGTCCAACAACCTTCTGATATTAATTTGATCTTTGATTTAAGGATA
Organism: Bacteroidales bacterium; assembly: GCA_031275285.1. Taxonomy (NCBI): domain Bacteria; kingdom Pseudomonadati; phylum Bacteroidota; class Bacteroidia; order Bacteroidales; species Bacteroidales bacterium. The sequence continues at coordinate 14,088 of JAISOY010000126.1, forward strand.
ATAAATAATTATCAATTAAACCATTTCCAGCAATAACTTTACCAGTTCTTCATTTTCTTTTTCCGTCGCTATGTCCAGTGCTGTTTTGCCATCGTTGTTGACAGCGTCGGCTTTTACATCACCAAAATCTATCATTAACTGCGCAAATGTCCGGGCTGCATTTTTATCACTGTTTTCCGCTGCATACATCAACGGCGTTTTTCCGTATTTATCACACACATCGGTTTTGGCTTCATTTTCGAGTAGGGAAATAGCTATATTTTCCATTTCTTTAAGGTCCCTGCTGTTTACAACCATCATCAGCGCTGTTTGTCCGTCAAGATTAGCCATATTTACGTCACAAGGAGTATTGATCAGTTCTTCCACCAGTTCCGTTTTCCTGTAATTTTTACATGCCAGGATCAATGCGGTATTTGACTGGTCGTCAACAGAAGCGTTGACATCCATTCCTGCCTTCAATAGCATATTGAATATATCCAGTTCGTCTTTATAGGTGTAGCTGTGGTTTATTGCTGAACCGGCACCGTTGATCAGCGACCACATAGCAGTATGGCCATGTTCACCTGCCTTGAAATTAGGATCGGCACCTCCTTCCAGCAATACTTTTACGCATTCGTTGTTTACCAGTCCACAAGCCATTGCCAGCGGAGTTTTCCCTTCGAACCGGTATTCGGTATTCACCTCATTAATATCAACTCCTCCCATATCGATCAATGCTTTCACTGCCGTCGGATCATTCTTTTTCACAGCCTGGAACAAGGTCATACCACCGGCAGCCAGGACTTGTTCATTATCTACATCTTCACCTTTGAGGAATGCAGCTATCTTCTTGGCATCGGATTCTACAGCATAATACAGCGGATCGTTTCCGTATTTGTCTTTTGCATCAACGTCAAGACCCACTTCAACCAAAGATTTTACAACTTTGAAATAATCTTCGACATGCTTTACGTTTCTATTGTAATCTTTGATGGTACTTTCGGTTCTTTCTTCTTCCACCCTTCTCCAACTGTCGCTTAAATTGTCTGGAATGGGCTTCAGGTTGTCAAATCTTTCCTTTGCATATTTCAGGGAGGAAAATGCATGGCGTATTTCCTTGGCAGCTATGTGTAATGCAGTATAACCTTCATTGGTGGTTCCGGTAAGTTTTGCCCCGGAATCGATCAACGCCTGTATCATTGGATAATTACCATTTTTAGCTGCTACATGATAACGGTCTGTCCGCTGTCATCCTTGCGTAATACGCTCACTTTGGCTTCATAGAGACTTTTGGCTGCGTGGTATAACTGTTCGTCCGGCGCTTTATTATACCGGCACTCACTCAATTCAGCCAGAGCATGTAACGGATTATCACCGTAATCATTGGTTACTGCCGATTTTGCCCCACCTTCCAGTAAAATATCGATGGCCCCGGCATCGCCGAAGCTTGCTGCCAGATGGAGCAATGAACGCTTACCGTTGTTCTCATCCCGGATATCTTTATCTTCAACCTGACGGTATAATTCATGTATTTCTTCAACTGATTTATGCGAACTGTAAGCCGATTTGATGTCATAGAATACTTTACTCATATTTTTATGCTATTGGTAATTATTTATTTGATTCTCATATTTTCCCACTCTTGGCGACTCTTATCGAATCTGTGGAATACCTGATATAATTACGTAATCTGTTTTAAAATGTTACTAAAACATATCTTAGAACGACCCATTTTGAAAATGTGAATTACTTACTATTAAAATTATGAGGAAGATACCGGGTATCATTGTAAAAAAATACGGAACACCCGAACAATAACCCAATAATCACGTAAAAGAAAATATGATTATTAAATTCGCTCAAACAAGATCAACAAAATAAGGATATGCTGATAGGAAAACCGAATACCTCTTTTGTGGGACATAAACCTGATGAAACTGCCATTAATGATATGGAATTTTGTGCTGTATTGTTAGATCGTGGACAATCTGTGGAAGCCTGGACTTTGTTACACCGGCAGGCAGAAAGTATACCATCACAGTTCAATAAAGCCATATGTCTTATCAGGGTAGAAGAATATGCATCTGCTTTACCACTTCTGGAACAGGTATTGGGAATACTGGCACAAACGCCACAGGGATTGAAAACCCCTGAATCTCCTTCTTTAAGGACAATACAGGATGTTCAGGCTACGACAAAGGCATATACGGAGGCCATTACTTTTAAGTATGCTGAACTTTTTCCTGAAACATTGAAAGATTCGGTATTAAGGATGATGGTCGATTGCCATGCAGCATTGGGTAATCATAATAAAGTACTTGAAATAGGTACTCCGTTGAAAAGTAAAGGTTATCAGAATGTAATAGATGCAATAAAGAAAGTAGAATTGTAAAAATAAACACCAGTATGAGTACATACAAAGAAATAGAAAGTGCTTATAAGCAAAACATGTTTGCCCGTGAAGGGAAAAAGGAAAGTTTGGTTGACCTTTACCAGTCTCTGGAAGATAAAAGTATCACCGCTGATGGTGAGAAAAATCTCCATCACCTGGCAGCCCGTTTCTTTGACTACCAGGCTATTGAATATCTGATAGATGAAAGAGTAAAGCCCCGTGCCGATGATTCAGGGAATACTCC
>JAISOY010000127.1 GCA_031275285.1 Bacteroidales bacterium
TACTAAGGCTGTTTTCTATACTTTGCCCATCGCCTATATCTACAAAAATATGTTCGAATATGCCAGATCTGGAATTTTCATGTACAGGTATCAGAAGTCCGCACTGCAACATATATTGCAGCAATGCCACTGTTTTCAGGCAAAGTGATTTTCCTCCGGCATTCGCCCCCGAAACGATCAGCAACCTGTCTATTTCATTAAGGCTGATATCCAGAGGATATGCCTGTTTGTTCTGCTGCCGCAACTGGATATTCAGCAGCGGATGTACCGCCTGTATCCATTCAATCTGTTGTTTATCTTCAAATACCGGTTTGATACCATTGATACGCACCGCAAATGATGCCTTGGCACGAATAAAGTCGATTTCGCCCATAAAATGATATGAGCGCATGATATCTGCTATATGCGGACGGACAAGGTCTGTAAATCCGACCAGTATCTTTATCACCTCACGGCGTTCGTCGGCTTCCAGTTCCTGAAGACGGTTATTTGCCTCCACAACTGCTTCGGGTTCGATATAAACGGTCTTGCCGCTGCCGGAACCTTCGTGAACTGTTCCTTTGATCTTCCGTTTATTGGCGGCACCGACAGGGATCATCATCCGCCCGTCGCGCATACTCAGCTGGGTATCCCTTCCGATAAATCCCGCTTTTTGTGCATCGCGCACTGCTGTTTGCATATTGCGTGTAACAGCTTTGGTTGCTTCCAGTTTATCCCTGCGGATATCCGCGAGCCGGTGCGAAGCGTTGTCTTTCACCTGGCAGGATTTATCCAGTATGGAATTGGCCTTTTCAATGATCGAAGGAAAGGATTTTATTCTATCCGCCATGGAAACGAGTGCAGGATACCGGGTTTTTCCCGTATCGGTTTTCGCATGATGCAGGAAGGTGGATATATTACTGATTGTCTGAAGGGAATTCATCATATCTGAAATCTCCTCTTCTGAAAACCAGCTTGTAACGTCTTTTTCTATTCGCCGTACAGCATCACGGACGTCCAGGAAGAAATCAGCAGGAAATTCCTCTTTGTTGTATATGATCTGCGAAAACTCGCTTGTTTGTTCCAGCCACTCTGCAATGGTGGCATAATCCGTTGAGAAGCTCATTTGGGCGACTTGTTCTTCTCCGAGCGGACATAAACATTTTTCTGTAATGAACCGGCGTACCGTGTCGAGTCCTGTTTTTTGTTCAAAATTATCCGGGTAAATCATCATCTCAAATAATATTACGATATCAGCCATCAGTAAACCGACAGGCCAATATACAGTTGATAAAAAATAAATTAAAAACTGAGATTTTCCATATTCCGACAACGTACCGAATTCCTGATCGACAAGGATGTTTTAAAACTTGTCCGGTATCGTTGGCACCTCAAGTCTTAGAGATGCGGACTCGTAACATGGTATTTACGCGGAGACACAATACATAAAAGGGTGTATAAAATTTCGGGTGCAAAGATAAAGGTATTTTTTCAAAATCCATATCCCCCATCCCTGTATTATTTGTAACAGTATAGTTAGCATCATTTCATTTCTTCAGAAACCACTATCTTTCATGCGATTGTATCATTATCCGAACTTACTTCCATAAAATCAGCAATAGGGTCCGGATCATTTATGCCAATATTAATGGTCAAAAAAATACTTTGTTTTTCCATAATATTATGATTCGATAATAATAAGCTATATGTTTCCTGATGATAACTTATATTAGCTATTTCTGATCTGAAAAAATCCCCATAAATAGGTATTGTGCAAGCTGAAAAAGGAAATTTATTTTGTACCTTCAATAAAGAACATTGTTCTCCAATGTATGAGGGTACTAAAAGATGATATATATCAGGCTATCCTGAAATCTGCCCGAAATGAGTTTATCAGGAAGGGGTTTAAAGATACATCCATGCGTGATATTGCTAAAAATGCACACGTCAGTTTAAGCAATATCTATAATTATTTTAAAAATAAAGACGAGATATTCCTGGCTATTGTAAAACCAGCCAAAGACAATATTTTTAGATTCGTTGAACAACAGCATACCGAAGAAAATATAGATTTCAATAAAATGTCCACATTTCATTATCAGGAAGAAACCACCGAAGTATACATACAGCTGTTGATGAAATATAAAGACGAACTCCGTCTTTTACTTTACCATTCGGAAGGTTCATCCATGAAAAATTTCAGGGAAACATTTACCGAATATTTAACCCAAGTATCACTTAAACATATGGATATCATAAAGAAACACTATCCGAAAGTCAGGCATATTTCTCCTTTCTTTATTCATGCCTTATGCGCATTCATGGTAAGCACAGTTGGGGAAATCGTTATCCACAATTTAAGCCGGCAAAAGATCCGGGAGTTTTTCGGGGAATATTTCAAATTTGAGATAGCAGGATGGCGCGAATTAACAGGATTATAAAGGGAGGCAAAGAAAACCTCCCTTCTTTTTTTGAACAAAACAAGACATTGTTCGCTATTGAATGAATTTTTATACAATATGAATATTTAAATTAATCAACACACCAACATGAATACATTAAAAAAGCTCAGGCAATATGCTGGTAAACGGAAATTACTTTTTCCGTTGTCGATGCTATTGTCTGCCATTAGTGCATTGGCAGGTATGCTGCCATTCGTCCTGATTTGGTTTATCGTAAAAGAATTGTTCAACACGGAAGATATATCTTCGTCCGGTAATATTACAACCTATGCCTGGTGGGCGGCCGGTTCGGCCATTGTTAGCCTTCTCCTTTACTTTGCGGCACTGATGTGTTCACACCTCGCTGCTTTCAGGGTAGAATCCAATTTACGGTATGAAGCCATGCAAAAAATCGTGCGGATGCCTCTTGGTTTTTTCGATAAAAACACCAGTGGGCGCATCCGTAAGATTATTGATGACAATGCCGGTGTCACCCATAGTTTTCTGGCACATCAATTACCTGATCTGGCGGCAACCATACTGATCCCTCTTGTGGCTGCAGTACTTATTTTTGTTTACGACTGGCGGCTCGGCCTTGCATGCCTCATTCCTGTCATAGCATCCATACTGATCATGAGTATAACAATGGGTGCAAAAGAACAGAAATTTATGAAAAGCTATATGACTTCACTTGAGGAGATGAATACTGAGGCTGTGGAGTATGTAAGAGGAATTCCTGTGGTAAAAGTATTCCAGCAAACAATTTTCTCATTCAAAAACTTCCACAAAAGCATCATGAATTACAATAAAATGGTATATAACTACACAAGAATGTGGGAAAAACCGATGTCGGCCTATACGGTTATCGTCAATTCTTTTGTATATGTGCTGGCACCTATATCTATATTGTTGATCGGAAATACAGGAGACTATGCACCTGTTTTACTTAATTTCTTCCTGTTTGTCCTTATCACTCCTGTCTTTTCACAGAGTATCATGAGGAGCATGTATCTGGATCAGGCATTAGGACAGGCAAAAGAAGCTATCGTAAGGCTAGAAAAGCTCACCGATTTTGACCTTTTTCCTGAATCAGAAAATCCGATACAACTGAAACAATTTGATATTCGCTTTGATAAGGTATCTTTCAGTTATCCAGAAACAACACAAAAAGCAATAGACGATATCAGTTTTTTTATTCCTCAGGGAAAAACCGTGGCACTGGTCGGGGCTTCGGGAAGCGGAAAAACTACCATCGCCAGGCTTGTTCCCCGTTTTTGGGAAGTGAACGAAGGGCAGGTGATGATAGGAGGTATCAATGTGAAGGATATATATCTTAAAGAGTTGATGAAACATGTTTCTTTTGTTTTCCAGAATACCAAGTTATTTAAAACCACCCTGCTCGAAAATATTAAATACGGTAATCCCGATGCAACGCCGGCAGAAGTGGAACAGGCAGTGGAAATGGCGCAATGCCGTGAGATTATCGACAAGCAACCCTTAGGGTTGAATACCAAAATCGGAACAGAAGGAACTTATCTCTCAGGAGGAGAGCAGCAACGTATAGTACTGGCGCGGGCTATCCTGAAGAATGCGCCTATTGTGGTACTGGATGAGGCCACTGCCTTTGCGGATCCGGAAAATGAACATCTGATACATCAGGCATTAGGCAGATTAACAAAAGGGAAAACCGTACTGATGATTGCCCACCGCCTGACGAGTATTATCGATGCAGACAATATCCTTGTTATCGATAAGGGCAAAATTGCAGAACAGGGTACACACAAAGAATTGCTTCACCAACAAGGAATTTATTACAATATGTGGAACGAGTACCAGCAGTCTGTTCGCTGGACAATAGGAAAGGAGGTCAATCATGCTTAAAACAATTCAAAACCGGTTTGCACTCTCGGCTAAGGGTGCTAAAGATTTCTGTAAAGGAACGTTATTTACTGCACTGCTCGATATAGCACTGATGCTACCGGCAGTTTTCGCGTTCCTTTTCCTCGATGATTATCTTCGTCCTGTCTTCGATCCTTCGACATCTGTAACGCACGGTGTTAGATATTATCTATTACTTGGCATTGTGTTCATGCTCGTTATGTATATCATTGCCGTTGTGCAATATCGCAGCACATATACCACCGTATATGATGAAAGCGCCAACCGCAGGATTTCGCTTGCCGAGAAGCTGCGTAAGCTGCCTTTAGCCTTTTTCGGAGAGAAGAATCTATCCGACCTCACTACTACCATTATGCAGGATTGTACTGATCTGGAGCATGAATTTTCACACTCAGTACCCCAACTTTTTGCCTCCGTGATAAGTATTATTTTAATTGCCTTAGGTATGCTTTTTTATAACTGGCAATTAACACTGGCCCTCTTTTGGGTGGTTCCTGTTGCATTGGTCATTATTCTCCTGTCAAAGAAAAGAATGAGCCGGGATTTCAGTGGCAATTACCAGGACAAGCGTCATGTAACCGAACAGATACAGGAAGGACTTGAAACAATTCAGGAGATCAAATCATACAACCAGGAAGAGGACTACCTTAAAAGGTTAAAACAAAAGATCAAACAATACGAAAAGACACAAACAAAGGGAGAATTATTGACAGGCATATTTGTAAATGGAGCACAAAGTATCCTCAAATTGGGTTTGGCCAGCGTTATTATTGCCGGAGCTACATTACTGGCTTCCGGAAGTGTCGATTTATTCACTTACCTGATATTCATGGTCATCGGATCGCGTGTCTATGTCCCTGTAGGTGAAGTAATGAGCAATATCGCCGTGCTTGTTTATCTCGATGTCCGCATCAAACGGATGAGAGAAATGGAAGCACTTCCAATCCAGCAAGGGAAAACCGACTTTTCACCTGATGATTATCATATAGCATTCAATCATGTAGATTTTTCTTACGAATCAGGAAAACAGGTTTTAAAAGACGTATCGTTCGTCGCCAGGCAAGGTGAGATCACCGCTTTGGTAGGACCTTCAGGAAGCGGGAAAAGTACTGCCGCAAAACTGGCTGCACGTTTCTGGGATATCCAATCGGGAAAAATCCTACTCGGAGGACAGGATATCAGCCAGATTGATCCCGAGACCCTGCTTGAAAACTACGCTGTTGTTTTTCAGAATGTAGTCCTTTTTAATGCTACCATTATGGACAATATCCGTATTGGGAAACGCGGTGCAACAGATGATGAGGTAATGCTTGCCGCCCGGATGGCCCAATGCGATGAGTTTGTACATAAAATGCCTCAAGGCTACCAGACCATTATCGGAGAAAACGGAGAAACACTTTCAGGAGGTGAGCGCCAACGTGTTTCCATTGCCCGCGCATTACTAAAAGATGCCCCCATAGTTCTACTGGATGAAGCCACTGCTTCTCTCGACGTAGAAAACGAGACCAAAATACAGGCCGGTATCTCCGAATTAGTCCGAAATAAAACTGTACTGATCATTGCTCATCGCATGAGAACGGTGGCCAATGCAGATAAGATTGTCGTACTGGATAATGGAAGCGTTGCTGAAGCCGGTACCCCGGAAGAGCTGAAAAAAAGAAACGGTTTATTTGCCCGGATGATTGAAAGGCAGGTGATAAAAACAGGCGCATAATCATATTCCCGAATTGCCTGGCAATAATTTACCATGATCATTTGCAAAAAGGCCTTACAAAAATTAAAGTACACCCCAAAATTTGTGTCTAACTTTTGGGGTGTACTTCAATTTACAGTGATCCCCTAAAATGACTTTTCAAAATCCTTAAAGAAATAATAGTATCTTTTTTGATTCCAGCTCAATTCCTTTAATCGCGTATTTATGTTATAAATGATCCAGTATTTCAGTAATATTCTCGAGTTTAATAAAATTCGGATGCTCAATATTTTGGTCGCACTGTTCGTGTTTCCATGTAGTGTGATAGGGTATATGTATTGCATACGCCCCCAATTCAAGGACAGGAATAATATCGGACTTCAGGGAATTTCCCAACATCAGGAAATTATCAGGCCTACATCCCTGTTGTTTGATCAACTTTGAATAATCCGAACATCTTTTATTGCTCATAATTTCAATGTGATGAAAATATTTTTTTAAACCCGATAACTGTATTTTCCGTTGCTGGTCTAACAAATCACCTTTAGTGGCTAAGATCAGTTTGTATTTTTTGCTTAGTTCTACTAACACTTCTTCAACCCCATCCAATAGATCAACTGGTTTCTGTAATAAGTCCTGCCCTAATTGAATTATTTCCAAAACACAACCGGAAGAGTCTTTTTCATTAACCACTTTACAAATCAATTCAATCATACAAAGCATTATTCCTTTTATGCCATAACCATATAAATGAAGATTCTTCATCTCTGTTTCAAATAAATCTCTTGATGCCTGATGAGCTGGCAGATATTTTTCGATAAGAGCACAAAATTTTGCTTCGAACTCATCAAAGTAAATCTCATTAACCCAAAGGGTATCATCCGCATCAAAAGCAACGAATTCTATTTTGTTTTTCATATTGACCTATGTGTTTTAAGATTAAAAATCATTATATCTTTGTATCTTACATGTGTAAAGATATATTGAAGAGCCCTTCGAAAACAAGGACAATTGTCCCGGAAACATAAATATGTTACGAATAAATATTAATTTTTTATCATACATTGAGCGGCTATATGAAGAGCAAAACGGGAGGGATGTTGTTCTAAGAACATATCCTAAAGGAGAGTTTATTTTTGAACAAAATAATCAAAATAACAAAGTCATCATTATAAGAGATGGTTTCGTAAAGTGTTTCTTTAGTGAAGAAAACGGAAAAGATTTTATATTCGAATTCTTAGGGAAAGGAGAAATAATCGGAGAGATTGAAGCTATACGAGGGACTCCCTGCTTATGTAATATAGAAGCTCTTACCAATGTGGAGGTATATAGCTTTTCTATTGCTTATTTTAAGTCCATGATGAATAAAAGTCCGGAATTCAACCAATTATTGATCGACGAACTAGCAAGGCGTATTATAAATACAAGTACCAGAGCTTCTTTTCAGCAGTTATATAGTATAAAACATGGAGTATCCAAATTATTGCTATTACAAGAAAAGCAAAATATTAAATTACCAAAAACTGATATGGCTGCATATTTAGGCATTGATATCAGAAGCCTGAATAGAATTTTAAAAACTTTAAATAATACTCTTTAATCTAGACATGCATTACCAAACATATGATTGGCTTTGACTACTCCTATCCTACTCGTGTATCATCACTTGAAATAACGACGAAGCAAAACGAAGAGTTTCGCTCAATTCCAAATCGTTATCCATTGTTTACTTCGCTTTCTAAAAGTCCTGGCATTTGACAGGGAAAATGTGGAAAGAAAAGACACCTTAAAATATCTTTTGATGAGCACTTTAATACCTTAAGTTATTCATTCAGGCATCATTATTCAAACTTCCGGTAGTTCGTTTTTCTTTCTCACTCTGCTGCTTGTCCTTCTTTACTTTTAATTATCCATCCTTTATCGGTGATGATTTTTGTATCACATTCCGCTGTTCCGGGGTTGTCATATATCTTTATTTCCGAAGGTTGTGGAGACGGCATGTTACTCTTTTTCAATGACGGATCAAATACGGGAAGATCCTTGAATATTTCTTCCAGGCTCTCTTTTTCGAATTCGTTGTTGTTGATGTACAGGTACCTGATTCCTGTATTTTTTGAAACGTCCAATCCTGTCAGGTTATTGCCTCCACAATTAAGTGCCAACAGGCTGGTATTGTTCGTTATATTGAGTGATTCAAGATCCAGGCCTGAACAGGATAAATTTCCCAACTTGTTGTTTCCGGACACATCGACAGTTATCAATCCGGAGTTGCTGCAATCAATAAAAGTCAGCTCCGGGAATATTGAAAAATCGAATAAATCAATTTTTGTCTTTGAAAATCCGATGTAAGTCAGGTTATCACAACCTGTAAGATCCAAGACTACCAATTCTTCATTACCATTACAATTAATTATACTCAGATTCTTATTATCCTGTATGACTAAAGATTTCAGATTGTTCCTCATGCAGCTGGCATTAACGATGCTTTTCGGCAGTTTCAGTTCTTCTATGCCGCAGTCTGTGATTTCCAATGAATGCAGGTTGTTATTTTTACTCAGATCTATCCCGGTCAGTCCCGGATGGGTGTATACCTGGAGTTTTTCCAGCAGTAGGCATTCGTCCAGGACAACTGATCCCAATTGTTCCCAGTTGCCCAGGTTCAGGGTTTCAAGTTTTTTGCAGCCATTGAGGTTGATTGATTGGTCTCTTGAAAAACTGTTGAATACTGCATCTTTTAATTCGGGACAGTTACCCACATGAAGGTCGTAATATTCCTTGATCAGTGAATAGAGGTTTATAAAAGTAATTTCATCGGTCCATATCTTTACACGATATTCCCCCGCTTTTTTATAAACATGGGTAAATTCCATACGCCAGGGTTCACCATTACCCGGGTTTTTATCTTTGGTAACCTCTCTATCACCCCAGTCAACGGCGATCTTCCCACCGTTCAGGATGACATACGCATAATCATTTGCTTTTGTATTGACCGTGAATTGAATGGTATTAGAGGCGGTAAGTTCCGGCACATCAAAATCCGAATCCCGTTTTTCGGAATCATCACTTTTATTACATGACATCAAGCCATTTATCAACAAGGCCGAAAGAATAAAACAAAATATCTTCTTCATATCAAATTTCCTTTTAATGCTGCAAAAGTATTAAAAAAGTACCATTTTTTGTAATAGCATCCGGGAGATGGAGGAGATATGTTTGCCTGATGACTAATCAACAATGTGATGCAATCGGGACATATAGCCGGAAAACTGTTTTATTTATAACCCTGAGGCAACCATCCAGAAACAAACTGCAACAATAAAAGACAAAGGCGTCATAAACAGTTTTTCTTTTTTACTTTTTGAAACAATGTTCATGAATACATTCAGGGAGAGATAAACAGCAAAGACATAGCAGCCAACTTTAACCACATTTCCCGGTAATCCGGTATCAACAATACCACCTCCATGGAGTAACACAGCAATACCCGACAGCTGTACCAAAACAGCTATAGCGGTTGTGATACGGCTTTTGAGGGGCATCACACGATGACGTCCGCCCATGGCATATTCACCGAGAGGCGCTCCAAAAACAAGCAAAATATATAGGATCACAATCAGGCCGAAAAGAGCAGAGCCGATCAGGGCTGGTATCATATTCATTTGATTTAAGACTGGCAAAGATAGGGTTTCTTAATAAATTGATTAAACGATATGTAACAAGGACAAATACATACAAATTATAATGATTCAGGCCTGGAATTAAGGTACGATACTACTATTACATGGAAAACAGATAAAATAGTTCGTAAGCGAAAGGAATACACATTTAAAAAAGGCAGCACCAAAGCTGCCTTGAATTACTTTTTTCCGGATACTATTATCCGATTTTCAACCCATTCCCTACTTTCCTTTCTGGAGACAACAGTGTCACCACATCACCATCCACAACGCCCATAATCAGGCATTCACTCATTAAGGTGGCAATTTGTTTCTTAGGGAAATTTACCACACATATTACCTGCCGCCCGATAAGGTCGTCAGGAACATAAAGTTTAGTTATTTGCGCCGAACTTTTACGTTGTCCCAGTTCTCCAAAATCTACCGTTATCTTATAGGCAGGTTTCCGTGCCTCTCCAAATATTTCCGCGCTAACAATAGTACCCACACGCATATCGATCTTAGCGAAATCGTCCCAAGTGATCGTATCTGATTGCTTTTCCATTATTTTTATATAGATTTATCTTCCGGCCCTCACCGGGCAAGACTTTTAATATGACTATTTTTAAGTTGGATATAAATTATACAACACCATCCGGCATCATCACCACATAATGTGGAGTTTATATTTCATTTTTACCGCGGCAAAATGTTAATATCCCGGTGGGGGGGAAGATCATTCTTTCTATTCATATTCTTATGATTCATTAATTATACTAATGTGTGGAAGGCTCATGCATTATCGGATATTCTTGACAAGATTGAGCCGGCATTCATATATGAAGCAATTCCTTCATTTCTTCCTTAAAGCTTTCTCCCCACTCACGCAAAACCGCAATAACCGGAAGTAAAGTTTTCCCTTTTTCAGTAATTGAATATTCCGAATGTGGGGGCAATTCGGCGAAAATTATTTTTTTGATCATTCCGTGAAATTCCAATTCTTTTAGTTGCTGGTCGATTACGCGGGAACTTGCATCTGTAAAATTCCTGTGCAACTCACTGGGACGCATTGGTCTTTTGTCCAGGGCTTCTAAAATACAGGATTTCCATTTCCCTCCGATCACTTCCATGGTAATCTTAATACCACATTCGAGATCAAGAGGTATTTTCTTTTCATACATATCAATGGTGTTTTTTACAAAGATACTATATCTATCAAAAAAGAGGTATACAGATTCATTTATCAGTACTTGTAAAAAAGTATCCACCTTCGACGTTTGTGAAAATGGAAATGGGTGCCGGATATCATACCTGAATGATTCCCGGTATCAGATAATCATTGACCGAAATTTGCAATGCAGATAGAAGGTGAAAAGAGTAGTGATTACCGTTACATTGTTGTTGCTAATCATGATTACTTATGCACAAAAGAATAATTCAATAAATAGTCAGAATATGGATCTTAAGACCTCAACAATTCGTTTACTTTTCACCCTTGATTTTTATAATTGCCAATTATGAGCGAGGTCATCGATAATGAACCTGCTACTATTTTGTCATTAAATATCTCTATCGGCTCTCCCTTTTCCTGTAGAGCCAAGGCATATATCAGCGGGATGTAATGTTCCCCGGAAGGAATTCCTAAGTTTGCATCTTCAGAAAGGCTACGATGATTTACCAGAGATGAATGATCGCCTGAAAGAATTCTTTCTTTCATGATGAGATTTAGTTTTTCAGCCCATTCATAACCGAATTCATTGTTAAAACCCTTTTCAGAAGGACGGGCCAGCCACAGATTATGTACCATATTCCCGCTTCCAGCGATCAATACTCCCCTATGGCGCAGAAATGCCAATTCCTGGCCCAGGTCATAATGGCATTGCATATCTTTTGTATTGTCGATACTTAACTGCATAACCGGAACATCCGCATCGGGATACATATGTTTCAGGAAACACCAGCTTCCGTGATCCAGTCCCCAACGATAATCTTTTCCGATCTCGAACATTCTTATCCTGTCCCGGATCGTATCGGCCAAAGCAGGAGAACCATCCGCCGGATATTGCTGCCAATACAATTCTTCGGGAAAGCCTCCGAAGTCATGGATGGTCTCAGGTTTATCCATAGCTGTTGTCATTGACCCTCTGGTTTCCCAATGTGCGGAAATACATAATATGGCTTTCGGTTTAGGTAAAGCTTTACCTAATTCTTTCCATTTTTGCGAAAACACATTGTCTTCGATTGCATTCATAGGAGTGCCGTGTCCGATAAAAAGCACAGGCATGATGATATTTTTTTCTTCGATAGTTACTGTTTTGTTCATTGACCGGATATAATTAAAATTTTGTATAGTTATTTTCAGGCTCTTCATGAGCCGGCGCCTGATATTTCAACTCCCTTTAGTAACAACAGGTAACGGTATTTAGTAATGTCAGCAATGAATTTGCGTACTATTACCTGGGGTCTTTCTATATTTTTTCTGTTCAGTTTCTCTGCCATACACATATCCATGTAAATTAATACACTAATAACTAGAATGTTGCAATTGTTGATAATTCTGATTGAATGATCTTCTGTGATCTTAAAATATTTACTATCAAATAATGTTCCGATTATTTTAAATATGTTGATCAGTGATAGAGTATTCCAATTTAAATGTTCATTTTAAGCTCGGTTTATTCTCCTGATTTAACGGAATCAGAGCAAGACACTTCCTTTTATCTGCTATCTTTGTGGAGTAAAAAGCATTCAAGTGAACAATCCGGACAAAAATTTTCCAATAAAATTCAAAGAAACAGAGAACATCCTGTGGGACTGGAATGGTACACTCCTCAATGATGTTGATGTAAATTTGAAAGTAATCAACCGGATGCTTTCCCGAAGAGGATTAAAACAACTGTATCTGGCTTCATATAAAAACACTTTCTGTTTTCCTGTAAAATTATTTTACGAACAGATCGGCATTGATTTAGAAAAAGAGTCTTTTGGGGAGGCTGCCGAAGAATATATATCGGACTACCGGTCCTGTGAAGATGAAATCGGTCTGAATGCAAATGCCTCTTTTGTCCTGGATGCCTTTCACCAAAAAGGGATCAGGCAATATATCCTGTCGGCCTGCGGAAAAGAAGACCTGATGAGGATGATCAACCGTTTCGATCTGGCGGGGAAATTCCAGGAAATATACGGAGCCGATGATATCCACGCCCATGGAAAGACAGAGACCGGTAAAATACTAATACAAAATCATTCTATCGATCCGGAACGTACCTTATTGATTGGTGATACCCTACATGATGCGGAAGTAGCGAAAGCTATCGGAATAAATTACATCCTGTATTCGGGCGGGCATAACAGCTACGATCTGTTGAATAAGGAATCGAGGGTCATCACAGATTTAAAGGAAATATTGACATTATTGCGGTGCGGTAGTTCCACATAGGTATTTATTAGCATAGCATGTCAACAATAGGTAACTATATTAGTTTGACCGAGCATATCACCGTTCCTATTCCAGTGATCACATTTAATATGATGATCATTTCAGAGATCGGTCTGTTGAAATAACCGGCCCTTTTTACCAAAATTTTATGGACAACAAACGGGATCAATCCGCCAAGACCTGTGATAATTCCTATAACCATCCCTGCGGTAGTTTGCTGGTATAATTCGATCACTCCCCAGAAAAAAAGGAGGATAATGGGAACATGCATCAGAAGGAATCCGGTTATTTTTCCGGGCAGTTTCAGTATCTCCCATTCTTCCTCATAGGCCGATTCTATTTCATGCAATAATAAAAGTGTTGCATTCAGGATATAAAATAACAGGGTGATGTTCATATGTTTTTTTTTAACAGGAAATAACCTTTATCCTCATCATAAATCAATCCGTTTGCCAAAAGGACTTTACAGGAAGTAATATTTTCATTGTCGGGTTGTACTATGATTTCAGCGTTTGGCGACAGCCGGTAAATTTCTTTTATGAGCATGGACACGATCTCTTTACCATAACCCTTCCCAAGATGTTCTTCTTCACCGATAAGGTAATCAATACTGAAAACCGCATGCGGCCGGTCAATGGAATACCATTCTTCCTGTGCATCAAAACAGTCGTAATACTGCCCGAAACCAACCGGTGTACTGCCTTTCAAAATCATAAAATGGTTCAGGAAACTGAAACTGCCGTTTCTTTCCCTGATCTCATGCAGCCACTCACCGGCATCATGGTACCATTTCAGGATGTATTCCTTGTTCAGCCAGATGGTCAATTGCGGGATATCGCTGTCTTCAACAGGTCTTAATGTTAATAAATCGCTCATTTTTTGAGACGGTAAATTACCTGAGTCACTCCGTTATTATAACTGGTCTTGTTATCCAGATTCCATTCCCATGCTCCGGAAGAAGCCGGGAATAACCTGATCCCTTTTCCGAGGGTTACCGGAATATAAGTGATCGTTATTTCATCGATCATTCCATGATCCTGTAACATAGCTATGATCTCTCCGCCGCCGACAAGCCAGATATCCTTCCCTTCCTTTTCGCGAAGTTGGCCGATTTTATCCATGATACGTTCATGGATAAAATGAATATCTTCTTCCGCCTTAACCGGATTACGTGTGATCACAAAAGTGGTTTTATCCTTATAAGGCCATACAGGACCCATCCCAAGGATATCCCGGTATGTCCGGCCACCCATGATAATCGTATCGATGGATGCAAAGAAATCATCATATCCGTAGTTTGTTTCGGAATCTACGGGATATTTCATCAACCAGTCCAGATCGCCATCTTCCCGTGCGATATATCCGTCTATGGAGGCTGCTATGTATAATTTGATTTTTTTCATGATGATCAAATCCCCTGCAAGATACAAAAGAAAAGTATGGAACTATCATTCCCGGACGGTTATATTACTTATGGAAAAGGTTCAGAATTAACTTCACTGACACCTTCGTGGTTTAAAGTTCAACGTTTCTGGGTTTATCGAATGGTGTGATGAAGGATGAATAAAATCAATATTTTTATTATTTGTTTTAAAATACGTAATTGATTACGTATTTTTGCAATGTAATTTAAAATCAAATGAACCATGTCCACTTATACGGAAGATAAAAGAAAAGTTACCACCCACAGATTATGGGAGATGAAGCAGAGAGGCGAAAAAATCAGCGTATTGACCGCCTACGATTACACCATGACTAAAATCATAGATGAAGCCGGTATCGATGCGATCATTGTAGGCGATTCTGCTTCCAACACAATGATAGGCAATCATACGACCTTACCTATCACGCTCGACCAGATGATATACCATGCACGATCGGTCGTCAATGCGGCCAAAAGAGCGCTGGTGATCGTAGATATGCCGTTCGGCACCTGTTCGGGAAATCCCCTGAAATCCCTTGATGCAGCCATCAGGATCATGAAAGAGACAGGAGCGGATGCTGTAAAGGTAGAAGGCGGAAAAGAAATCCGGGAAGATGTGAAAAAAATCATCGATGCAGGTATTCCGGTCATGTCCCATCTGGGATTAATGCCTCAGTCGATCAATAAATACGGCACTTACGCCGTCCGCGGAAAGGATGAAAAAGAAGCGGAAAAGCTGATCGACGATTGCCTGTTGATGGAAGCAACCGGGGCTTTCGGCATACTGCTCGAAAAAATTCCGGCTGCACTTGCCACCGAAATTTCCGGTAAACTAAAGATCCCTACGATCGGTATCGGGGCAGGAGCAGGCGCCGATGGACAGGTGCTTGTGATCCATGATATGATGGGCATGAACAGGGAGTTTTCACCCAAATTCCTTCGCCGGTATGCGGACCTCCATACCGTGATGACTGAAGCTACCCAAAACTATATCCATGATATAAAAAATATGAAATTTCCTGCCCAAGAAGAAAGCTATTGAGACATTTTGTTTTCTTCAACAGGTATCTGATTACAGCAATCTTTAATACAAAACAATATGGATTTTTTCAATAAAACAGGTACATTGGCAATGGGAAGCAGGCTTCGCATGCTGTCCGACACGATCACCGAAGATGCAGCATCGATCTATCGGTTATACGGCGCCGATATAAAGGCGAAATGGTTCCCTGTATTTTTTGCTTTGTCGGACGGGGAGCCAAGAACCATCACCGCACTGGCAAAGGAGATCGGACATTCGCATCCGTCGGTCAGCAACATTATCCGTGAAATGTCTTCCAAAGGACTTGTAAAAGAAAAGAAAGACAAGGCGGACGGCAGGCGGAATATGGTGGAACTGTCCCCAAAAGGCAAAGAGATCGCACAAAAAATGCCGGATCAGTACGCTGATGTAAAGGCTGCCATTGACAATATCTTACAACAGACACGGAATAACCTGTGGAAGGCGATTGAAGAGTGGGAATTCCTCCTGTCCGAAAGGCCGCTGCTGAAACGGGTGGAAGATGAGCGAAAGGCACGGGAAAGCAGGAATGTAAAAATAGTCCCGTACGAACCCAAATACCGCCAGGTGTTCAAGGAACTGAATGAGGACTGGATCACTACCCACTTTGAAATGGAAGAAGCCGACCATAAAGCCCTCGATGATCCGGATGAGTATATCCTGGGGAGTGGCGGGATGATATTTATTGCCATTTATAAGGATGAGCCAGTGGGCACCTGCGCATTGATCAAAATGAACGACGGCAATTATGATTACGAATTGGCAAAAATGGCTGTTAATTCCAGGCTAAGGGGATTGAATATCGGCTATCTGCTTGGAAAAGCCGTGATAGAAAAAGCAAAAGAGTCGGGTGCAAAGAAAATCTATCTGGAAAGTAACACTCTTTTAAAGCCTGCCATACAGTTATACCTGAAACTGGGTTTCAAAAAAATAGCCGGGCACACTACCCCCTATAAAAGGTGTAACATACAAATGGAGTTGATATTAAACGAATAACCTATGATATACGAGAATAAAATCGCCATTATCATTAAGAATGATCTGAAAGATTGGCAAAAGCTGAATGTTACGGCCTGTTTGGCAAGTTCTGTTGCCATACAGTTCCCAGAAACCCACGGGAAAAAATTCGTGAATGCTTCAAATTCGACTTTCCTGCCTTTCAGTAGGCATCCGATGATGATATATGCCGCTAATTCCGGCGAGGAAATCAATCGTGCTTTCAGGAGAGCGAAAGAGCGGGATCTGGCTATAGGAATCTATACCGAACCTTTATTCTCGACAAAATGTGAAGAAGAAAATCATGTAGAGATCTCAAAGGCAAGTGATAATGATCAGATATTGGTCGGAATGATCCTGTATGGAGAAAGTAAAAAGGTCAATAAAGCATTGGACGGGTTAAAATTTCATATTTAGAAGCCGCTTAACCATCCATTGTCTCTCGCGATCGTACTGCGGACAAAGTAACCAAAACGACACAACAAGAACCGGTTTTGCCACTTTGCCTGTGAAGAATCGTAACAATAAAATTAACAGGCGGGTACCCTCGTTGATCTCATATAAATGATAAATTTGCACATCATTATCATGTGATCATTCATGCAAAATACAGACTTTGTCATTCAATGGTTCAGGCAATTCGGTTATATCAGCGGCGAAGCCGAAACCGATCTGCTGAAAAAGCAGGGTATACAGATAAAACATGTTAGATATGTTTTACCGGATTCCACAGCTCTACTCCGCCATTTGCCGAATACCATTCGAAAAATATTCCGTGCTGATGATCTGTTTCTAACCTGCGTGCAGGTAATTCCTTAAAATAAAATTCCGTCCACGCTTCTCCCAAATCGGCTCCATCCGGAAGAGAAGCTACCGCATATAAACCTTCTGGGATTTCCAGGCGTTGGATATTGCTGCCCGCATGGTCCTTTTCCATATGATCGATCATGACGGCCAGCATATAAAAATATTGTTTATGGGTATCGTCTGTGTACCACATAACCCCATAAAGACCGGATGATTTTCCGGATAAACCCTGCAGTTCCTCTTTGTGACCGGACCATAATTTACCAACATCCCGGTCGCCATTTTCGAGATCGGTTAAAACGCTATATCCACAGACCACAAATGACTTATGCTCTTCCAAACGTATATCCATCATACTCTTCTATTTAGTTATTATAAAGCAAAAATAATGACTTTATATCTATAAAAGTTATCCAAAATAGCCGGATTATGAGAAACATCCTGATGGTCATCTGCACGTAAAAAGTTGATTTTATGTCTTTTGCCAAAATCGACGGTATAACACCGTTCTACTTTTGTAAAGTCATCGAAAAGGTGAAATGTTATGTGCCTCTATATACAAAACAAAAATAAATCCATTAGATGAGTAAAAAAGTAGTGATTATACCGGCAAGTCCGGAGACTCGCTTTTAACACCTCGTAACAACGACGCTACAACAAACAGGGTATTTTTGTGGAGATGCTGCGATAGATTAAGTATCCCCGTTTTGTATAGAACTAACTCCGTTTTGTATAGCTCTCAGGACACTACCTCCCCGTACCTTTGTACAAACATCAAATCAAGGGTAAAATGGAACATAAAATAATCTTAATCACAGGAGCCTCTGATGGAATCGGGAAAGAAACCGCAAAAACGCTCGCCAAACAAGGACATACAATGATCCTTCATGGCCGCAACAAACATAAAATGCAGGCTGTTTATGATGAGATCAGGAGAGAAACAGGCAATAACAACATAGATATGTTCACAGCCGATTTTCTGTCACTTGCCGAAATAAAACGTTTTGCAGACACCATTAAAAAGAAATACGACCACCTGGACGTACTCATCAATAATGCAGGAGCTCAGTTTGGTGGCAAAAGGGAAACCACAGGCGATGGACACGAAAAAACGATGATGATCAATGTGTTCGCTCCGTTCCTTTTGACAACACTTTTACTCGACTTACTCAAAAAAAGCCCTTCCGCAAGGGTCGTAACTGTTTCGTCGGCTGCACACAAAATGAGCGGGAAACCATATCCGGATGACATAGAACTAAAAGACCATTATTCCATGTCGAGGGCATACGGCTTATCGAAATTATATATTATCTGGGTAATGCGTCATTTCATTACTGAAATGAAAAAAGCAGGCATCAATAGTATCACATTCAATTCGGTGCATCCCGGTTCCGTAAACACAAGCCTGGGCCGTGTATCAACAAAAGATTGGGGAACAAAAATCATTTATTTCCTCTGGAAGCCATTGACGATAAGCGTCGCAAATGGAGCAAAAAGCAGTATCGAAGCTGCTGTATCCCTCAAACTGGAAGGTGTTACAGGCAAATATTTCGGCCCGAAAGGGGAAGAAAAACCCAGTGACAAATATTATTCTGTCGAAAACGAACAGATCGTTTGGGATTACTGTAAAAAAGTAACGGAGGATTATTTATGAAAGCAGCCTTTATCATATTGCTTGTCCTGATAAGTATCCCGACTGTCATATTCGGCCCGCGAATACATAAGGACATCCAAAAGAAACGCAATTATGCGAATACCTACGCGATACAGAATATCGGAAACGGCAAGGATATCCGGGTACGTGATGCCGGAAACTCCGACGGTACAAAAATGATCCTGTACAGTCATCATAATTGGGAGTGTATTACATGGCAGTTGATCGAACTGGGAGATAATATATATTTACTTAAGAACCTGTACACACAGAAGAGCTTCCAGCCTTCTTCGGTTCCGGCAGCGGGCGTGACCCTGTGGCAACAAACATTGGGCGGAAGCCGTTTACAATATTGGGAGTTTGTAAAGCAACCGGGCGACAGCTACCTGATACGCCTGAAAGACACGGAACTGTACCTGACATCGACTTCTGACGAAAACGATTCGGATATTGTCCTTATGCCGGAACAGGATTCTGATAAGCAGCGATGGAGATTGATACGGCAAAACCCTATTATTTAGTGACCTATTTATGAAACGGGGAATTATCCCTATCTTTATGGGTATCGAAAAAGCCTCAAACAAATGGAATTAAACGAATTGAAAATCGGTGACAGCCAAATAATAAAAATAAATACGATCGAGGAGTACACACGGCGGTTTGGTTGTCCGCCTGCCAATCATCCGCTGGTCAGTATCTGCCGTATTGCGGAGGTGAAGGATTTTGTTCCTTTCAACAAGCCGGTTCAGCTTAACTTGTACACTATCGCAATAAAAGACGGCACGAACTGTACTTCAAAATATGGTTGGCGGGAGTATGATTTCACAAGAGGATCCATGAACTTTTTTGCACCGGGACAGATACACTCATGGGATGAAGGAAAGGAACAATCAGAAGCATGGGGCTGGATGCTGGCATTTCATCCTGATTTTATCCGCAAATACCCTTTAGGAACGAAAATCAATAAATTAAAGTTCTTTTCGTATGAAACCAACGAAGCCCTTCATATATCCGATACCGAACAGTCGCTGCTCGAAGGCATAATGCAAAATATAGAAAGCGAAGATAAACGGAGTATCGATGAACACAGTCAGGATATCATTGTATCCCAACTGGATGTACTTCTGAATTATGCAGAACGCTTTTATACACGACAGTTCAGAACAAGAAACAGTGTGGAATCAGATATTCTGACCCGCTTCCAATCTGTACTCCATCAACATTTTGAAGATCAAAAAGAAAAATTGATTACGGCAAACGATATTGCTTCCGAGCTGGCCATGTCCACGCATTATCTGAGCGATCTCCTTCGCAATTTAACAGGGATGAATACACAACAACATATCCATGCCTATCTGATCGAACGTGCAAAAGACCTGTTATCGACAACCACACTTTCAGTCAATGAGATCGCTTATTCACTTGGATTTGAATATCCGCAATATTTCAGTCGTTTGTTTAAAAGTAAAACAGGACAAACCCCTGTCGAGTTCCGCAACATGAATTAAAAAAACCTATCATGAGATATATTGGCGCCATATTGTTTTTAATCATAATTCTTACCCTGGTTACAGGAGCTATTATCTACCTGTCCAACAGATGTGCATTGTTTTTTCCCTCAATACCTAAAAAAGTATGGATATGGGGGTTCGTTACTTTGTTTATCATCGTTTTTCTGTGCATGTCCCTATTTGCAACGACCGCTAATCCGATAGGCAAAGCCGTATTCATTTTCGGAGGAATTGCGATCTCCATGTTCCTTTTCCTATTGTTATCAGTTGTAATCACAGATATATTCAACCTGTTTTTCAAATTCCCGTCCCAACTTCGCGGATTTCTTTCAGTAGGCCTGGCCTCATTACTTACCATTTATGGTGTATGGAATGCCTATAATATAAAGGTAAAGGAAATCACTATTCCTATCAAAGGATTGACACAGGAGATCCGGGCAGCCCACATTACCGATGTTCATTTAGGCAATTTACGAGGAAAAAAGGAAGTAGATAAAATCGTCCGTAAGATAAAAGAGCTTGATCCCGATGTGATCTTTAATACAGGTGATATGTTCGACGGCAGAACGCATTTTGACGAAGGAAAAGACGTATTGACTGCATTCCGCACATTGGATATGCCGCATTATTTTGTTTATGGCAACCACGATGAACACGTCGGAGTGAAAGATGTGGTTATGCAGTTGAAAAGGGCAAACGCCACAGTTCTTTTGAATGAGATTGCCTACTTCGAAGAATTGCAGATCATCGGACTGAATAATATGCTTCCCGACCGTAATTCTTTTGATATGCATACAACTGCTGATTCGGAAACGATAGAAGATGTTCTGAATAAACTGAAGATCAAAGAGGATGATCCGACAATCGTACTTCACCATCGCCCCGATGGAGTGAAATACATGCAAGGGAAAGGAGCAGATCTTTTATTGGCAGGACATACCCATGCAGGGCAGATATTCCCTTTTACATTCATTGCAAAACTCATGTTTGGATACAACAGGGGACTGTATCAATACGGAACAATGGATATCCATGTGTCGGAAGGAACAGGCACGATCTTCGCACCGGTTCGTCTTGGCACAAGTAGTGAAATAACATTAATAAGGCTGATACCCAATAAATGATAAAGTCAACTGACGGTTTATTCAATGGTTTGGGAGAAGATTATTATATCACATTACAAGCGATATAGATTATGACACCAAAAGAGGTATTACAGCAATGGATCGACGCATTTAACCAGG